>JADGGF010000661.1 GCA_019690055.1 Micromonosporaceae bacterium | reverse complement strand
CCGGGGGGCCCCGCCAGCCCCCCCCCCCGCCCCCCCCCGCCCCGCCGCCCCCCCCCCCCCCGCCGACACCTTGCCCGTCCGCGCGGTCGTCCCGGCCGCCTTGGCGGCCTGGGCGGCTTGTTTGGCCGCGCGGTCGGGCGGGGGCACCGTCGTGACGCGACGGGGTGGACTGGGCAGCAGCCGGGAAAATGCCACCAGCAGGCGGATGTCACCGTCGACGTGCAACCGTCCCCGCAGCGCGGCGGTCAGCGCGTTCGCCTCGCCCGTGACCACGTACTCGAAGAACCGTCGGTCCGTCCGGATGGTGGCATCGGCCCGGGTGGGGCGCCGGCCGACGTGCACCCGGCCGTCGCGGATGCGCACCAGCCGGACCCGCTCGTCGCCGCGCTCCTCGGTGAGTTCAAAGCGGACGGTCGCCGCGACACCGTGCAGCAGCGGCTGCGGTGTCGCCGAGATCCGGTCGAAGAACTCATCGATCAGGTCTGCTCGTGGCCGGGCTGTCTGCGCGGTCATGTCGGCTCGCCTCCGCGCTGCTGGTTCTCGTCGTTCCGGTGATGTGCGCCGTTCTCGTGCTGCTCGTCGTTCTTGTGATGCTCGTCGATTTTGTTGAGCTCTCTGCTCGCGCGGGTTGTCGTCGTTCCGGCGTTGCGGCCGGGCGGTCGGTTTCGTCATGACGCCCGGTCCCGCCACGCCGTGCTGACGCCGGCCGGCACCGGTCGAGGGGCGGTCGCGGTGGCGGAGGCGCCGAGCCGGTTGAGCAGGTGGTCGCCGACGCGCAGCGCGTTCGCCATCACGGTCAGCGCCGGGTCGACCGCCCCGGTGCTCGGCATGAAGCTCGCGTCGACCACGTAGAGGTTGTCCAGCTCGTGGGTCCGGCAGTCCGTGTCGAGCACCGAGGAGGACGGGTCCTTGCCGAAGCGGCACGTCCCGGCCTGGTACGCCACCGAGTCGGGTCCGGTGTGGACATCGGTGGTGAGGGTGATCAGGTGCTCCGGCTCCAGACCGAGGGCGGGCAGGAGGGCGTGCAGCCGTTCCTGGAGCTGACGCGCCGCCGTGAGGTTGCTCGGCTGGTGTCGCAACCGCACGCGTCCGTGCTCGTCCAGGGTCACCCGGTTCTCCGAGCGGGGAAGGTCCTCTGTGGACAAGTGGAACAGCACCGCGTGGCGAGCGACGTCCTGCGGGGTGCGGGCCGGGGCCAGGGTCGCCGCCAGGTCGGGCTCGATCCGCAGCGTTTCGGGCGCGGCCGGACCGGCGACCTGGATCAACCCGAGGGGATGGTCGACGCCGGGGGCGCCGAAGTAGTAGTCGCTGACGCCGAGCGTGCGGGGAAACACGCTGGGGTTGGGGTCGCGGGACAGGGTCAGCACGGTGCGCCGAATGGCGTGCTGATAGTTGCGCCCCACCTCGTCGGAGCCGTTGGCGAGGCCGGCCGGGTGCCGGTCGGTGGCCGAGGCGAGCAGCAGCTTCGCCGTGTTGACCGCCCCGCAGGCCAGCACCACGATCGAACCGGCGTACCGCTCCACATGGCCTTCGTGCTCCACCACGACCTCGGTCACCGCGGTCCCCGTCGGGTTCGTGGTCAGCCGTACGACGTTGGCCCGGGTCAGCAGCGTGACGTTGGGGTGCTCCAGCGCGGGGCGAACGCCGAGCACCTCCGCGTCCGACTTGCCGAAGACCAGGCAGGGAAACCCGTCACAGGTCGGGCAGCGCACGCAGGCGCTGTAGGGCATGTTTTCCTCGCGCAGTAGTAGCCCGAGCGGCGTATGGAACGGGTTGAGACCCGCGTTGAGGAGCGACTCGGCGAGGCGGGCGATGCGCGGCTCGTGCGAGACCGGGGGAAACGGGTACGGAGCGCTCGTCCCCGGCTCGGTGGGATCCTCGCCCCGCACGCCGTGGACGGCGTAGAGCTGCTCCGCCTGGGTGTAGTACGGCTCCAGCTCCTCATAGGACACCGGCCAGGCCGGGGAGAAGCCGTCGTCGTGGCGTACTTCGCTGAAATCCTCTCGCCGCATGCGGTGCAGGACGGCCCCCGTGAGCTTCGTGGCCCCGCCGACGACGTAGTGCACCGCGGGGGTGAACGGCCGGCCCTCGCCGTCGGTCCACTCGTCCGGCGACACGTAGCGCCGGTCCACGACGACGCGGCCCGGGTTCCAGTTCGCCGGCTCACGGGGCAGCCAGTCGCCCCGCTCGAGCAGCAGGATCCGTTGGCCGGACGGAGCCAGGCGGCGGGCCAACGTGCCGCCACCCGCACCGGTACCGACGATGATGACGTCAAATGCGCCGTCGGTCACGGGACCACCCCCATCCGGGCCTACTCTCATCCGTGCCCGCCCCATCCGTGCCCGCCGCCCACCCTCAAC
>JADGGF010000660.1 GCA_019690055.1 Micromonosporaceae bacterium | reverse complement strand
CCTTGACGGCCCGCGACCGGTCGCCTTGGGCGAGGGCGACGCGGGCCTCGGCCAGCAGGGCCCGGGTCTGCCCGAGGGCCGGGCCGATCGTCACGGCGCGCTCGACGTACCGGGCGGCTGCCTCGATGTCCTCGCGGAGGAGGGCCACGGCGAGCCCGGCCAGGGCGGGCTGCAGGCCCTGCAGGTCGCCAGTGGTCTCGGTGAGCGACACCGCCTCCTCGTAGCGGGCCTGCGCCTGCACCGCGTCACCCTGGGCCAGGTGGATGTCGCCGAGGACGATCAGCGGGTACGCGGCCAGGCGGGAGCCGAGCCGCTGCAACTCGGCCAGCGACGACTGGGCGTCACGGGTCGCCTCCTCCAGCCGTCCCAATAGCCGCCGGGCGTCGCCGCGGTTGACCAACGCGAGCGCGCGCAGGACCGCGAAGTCGGCCAGCTCGGCCAGGCGTACCGCGACGTCCAGTTCGGCGCACGCTCCGGCGTACTCGCCCTCCTCGAGCAGGCGGGACCCGCGGTTGGACCGGATCCGGATGACGTGCAGGGTGTCGCCGGCCTTCTCGGCGTGACGTAGGGCCTGGACGTAGTGCATGTCGTTGGCCCGGCGGTCGCCGTCGAGAGCGGCGAGCAGGGCCATGGCGGTGTGTGCGGCGGCCGCGGCCCCGGGATCGCGGCAGTCCTCGGCCAGCCGTACGGCCAGCGCCGTCAGGCGACGACATTCTTCGATTTCTCCGCACAGCCAGGCGGCGGCCGCGCCCCACCCCGCGGCCAGCGCCCGGTCCCGTTCCTGCCCCGGGGCGGGGTGGCTGAGCCCGCGCCGGTACAGCTGCAGCGCAGTGGGCAGGTCCCCGCGCTGGTGGTGGATGAGCCCCAGCCGCCAGGCGACCGCGACCGGCACGGAACCGTCGTCGGGAACCAGCCGGCTCAGCCGGTCCACCGCGCTGTCCCAGTCGCCGCGAAGCTGGTACGCCTCGCCCTCCACGAGGTCGAGCGCGGGTCCGCGGTGCCCGGGCCGGACCACCGCGCAGGCGGCCAGAACCAGCCCGGCGTGGCCCCCGGTGAGCAGCTGGGCGCCCACGCGGGTGAGCAGGTCGGCGACGTCGGCGCTGGCGTCGAGCAGGACCAGGTAACGCAGCGCCTCATCGAACTCACCGCGTTGCCGGAACCACTCGGCCGCAGCGCGCCGGATCCGCTCGGTGTCGGCCGCCGCGAGTCGACGCTCCGCGTACCGCCGGGCCACCTCGGTCAAGGCGAACCGGCGCGGGTCGGCGGCGGTCGGCATGACCAGAATCCCTCGCGTACGGGCCGCGGCGACCGCGTCGCTCGCGTTCAGCACGCCGAGATGGTCGAGCAGGTCGACATCGAACGTCGCCAAGGCCCCGCCGACGCGCAGCAGCTCTTGCTGCTCCGGCGGAAGGCGCGGGATGACTTCGTTGGACAGAAGATCATCCATGAGGTCGCCGAGCCCACCAGGGGTGCCCCAGCCGTCGACCACGGCGGTCCAATCGTCGGCGGTGGCCAGCGCCTCGGCGGCCAGCCGGACCGCGGCCGGCCATCCACCCGTGAGCGCGACCAGCCGGTCGGTCTGCTCCGGCGGCACCGCGCCCGCGACGAGATCGAGCAGCTCCGCCGTCTCGGTCCGGTCGAACCGCAGGGACTCGGCGGTCAGGACCGCGGCGTGGCCGGCCATCTGGAGTCGAGTGATCGGGAACGGCAACTCGGTCCGGCTCGCCAGGGCGAGGTGGAGCCGCTGGGGCGCGATGTGGATGAGCTCGGCCAGGCACCGCATCGACTCGGCGCCCTCGAAGACGTGGTGCACGTCGTCGATCACCAGGACGAGATCCCGCCGGAGCCGTTCGTGCAGGGCGGTGGCCAGCGCGGGCACGAACGCCGCGATCCCGCCGGCGCTGCCGGGGCCGCGCACGCCGGAGAGGGTGTGGAGCAGCTCGTCCGGGAGGTCGGGAACGCGCAGGCGGAGCGCCGCCACGAGGCCACGCGCCAGCGTGAGCGGCTCCCGGTCGGCGTGGTCGGCCGTGTACCAGGCGCAGTGATGATCGGCCGCCCACCCGGCCAGGACGATGGACTTGCCGTATCCGGCGCCGGCGATCAGGACGCTGAGCCGGCGGCGGGGGAGGTCGGCCAGCCAGCGGCTCAGCTTGGCCCGCCCGAGCACCGGTGAGCAGACCGGCGGCGGCAGGATGCGCTCCGGCAGCGGGTGTGGCAGCGGCCCGTGGCGGTCCACACAGGGCACGATGCCATGCTTCCGCCACATTGACATTTCTCCGCGCGCCGGCCGATGCGGATTCTGGCCCGTATGGATGGCCGGTCGATCTTGCCGAAGGCGGCTCTAAGGTTCTTCGAACCGCGCGGACC
>JADGGF010000659.1 GCA_019690055.1 Micromonosporaceae bacterium | reverse complement strand
CCCCGGTTTCGCGCTCATCGCGGTCCTCGTCGCGCTGGTCGGCGTCGGGGTCGTCACGACGTCCGTGGTCGCCGGCCTGCCCAGCACGAGCGGGGCCAACAGCCCGGAGCAGGCGGTCGAGGGCTTCCTCGCCGCGATCTACGGCACCCACGACCCCCGCGCGGCCGGGCGGTACGTGTGTGAACGCGCCCGCGACGACGAGGAACTCGATCGCCTCGTGCTGCGCGTCAGCCAGCAGGCGGAGGAGTATCCCGGGTCCGAGACCACCTGGGCGTACCCGCCCATCCAACGGGAGGGCCGGACGGCCGCCGCCGAGGTGACGCTCACCATGACCACGCCCAACGAGCAGGTGGCCAGCCGGGTGGTCACGTTCCTGCTCGTCGATGACGGCGGATGGTGGATCTGCGACGTGCGCGCCGGGTGACGTCCGCCGGGTGACGCCCGCCGATCCGGCTCCCGCCGCCGGCCGCGCGATGTCGGTGGCGAACCGCGCGATGGTCGTTACCATCGCTTCGGGGTGTGCGTCGTCACGGCCGCGCCTCGGGAGGATCGCCATGACCGTGCACGTCACCGAGTCGTCCGCGGGGGTATTGGCGCAGCTGCCGGCATGGGTCACGCTGGTTCGGGCGCCCAACCCGGGGCCGATGACGCTGGACGGCACGAACACCTGGGTGCTGCGGGCGCCGAGCGGAGACGCCGTCGTCGTCGATCCCGGGCCGCTGCACGAGGGGCATCTCGCGGCGGTGGCCGGGGCCGGCGCCGTCCGTACGGTCATCACCACCCACCACCACCCGGACCACACTGAGGGCGTCGAGCGCCTGCTCGAGCTCTGCCCGTCCGCGCGGGTCTGGCGCCCGACGGCCGAGGGGGGCGACTCTGGCGAGCCGAGCGTGTTGCGCCAGGGCGGGCTGGAGCTGCGCTGCATTGCCACGCCCGGCCACACCGCCGACTCGGTGACGCTCATCGGGGGCGTCGGCGACGAGCGGGTCGTCCTCACCGGCGACACGATCCTCGGTCGGGGCACCACGGTGATCGCCGAACCCGACGGGAACCTCGGGGACTATCTCGCGAGTCTGCGGCTGCTCGAGCTGCTCGGCCCGCTGCCCGTGCTGCCCGGCCACGGTCCGGCGCTGACCGACGTCGGCGCGGCGGCGGCCTTCTACCTGCGTCATCGCCTCGCCCGGCTGGAGCAGATCCGGGCGGTGGTCGCCACCGGCGCGACGACTGCGCGCGAGGTGGTCGAGATCGTGTACGCCGACGTCGACCCGGCGCTGTGGCCGGCGGCCGAGGCATCGGTGCGGGCACAGCTGGCGTACCTCGCCACCGAGTCAGCCGCGGCTGACCGGGCCGCCACCCAATCAGCCGGCGCCGAGTCGCGGACCTCACCATGACTCCGTTCACCCACGAGATCGTCGGCCGTGGACTCGCAGACCGGAGGGGGGCGGGACCATGACCTGCCCGGTCTGCGGCACTGTGACCGTCCCGGGGGCCCGGTTCTGCCACAGTTGCGGGCACGCGTTGCCGGCCGCCGCGTTCCTTCCCGCCGCCGAACGGCGCGTGGTGACCGTGATCTTCGGCGACCTCTCCGACTTCACCGCTTGGTCCGAGGGCGTCGACCCCGAGCGGGTGGGGGCGGTGACCGACCGGGTGCTCGCCGCGCTGGCCGGGGCGGTAAAGACCTTCGGCGGCCACGTCGACAAGCTCACCGGTGACGGCATCATGGCGGTCTTCGGCGCGCCGGTCGCGCACGAGGACGACCCGGAGCGGGCGGTGCGGGCCGCGCTGGCGATGCAGCGGGCGGTCCGGCGGGTCCTCGACGACGAGCGCGGCGGCGGCGCACCCGCCGGGTTGCGCATCGGGATCAACACCGGCGACGTGGTGGCCGGGGTCCAGGCGGCGTTGGAGTACACCGTCATCGGGGACACGGTCAACACCGCCGCCCGGCTGGCCGACGCCGCCGGGGTCGGAGCGATCTACGCCGGGGCATCCACCGCCGCCGCCACCCGCCACGTCGCCTCGTGGCGGCGACTACTTCCGTTGCGGCTCAAGGGAAAGCGTCACGCGGTCGAGGCGTACGAGCTGCTCGGCCTGCTCGACGCACCCGGCACCCGGTCTGGCCTGGGTGACGAGGGCCCGTTCGTCGGCCGGGAGTCGGAGATGGCGCTGGTCGTCAACCGCCTGGTCGAGGTGAGCGACCGGGACGAGCCGCGGGTGCTGGTCTTCACCGCGGACGCCGGAGTGGGCAAGACGCGGCTCGCCGCCGAGATCGCCCGGGTCGCCTACGGCTCGTCGACGACCGGGTACGACCGGGGCGGGACGGGCTCGGGTCGCTCGACCGGCCCGGGCGGGGCGCGCGTGCTCTCCGTCCG
>JADGGF010000658.1 GCA_019690055.1 Micromonosporaceae bacterium | reverse complement strand
AAGCTCAGGCCCGGAGCCACTGGGGCCAGCGCCCGACGCCACGGCCAGTACGGTGGCATGCCCGCCGCCGAGCACCAGGCCCGCACCACCCGCGACCCCGCCTCGGCGAGCCGCGCGGCGACCGCCTCGATGAGCGCGGACTTGCCGACACCCGCCTCACCCTGGAGCAGCACCGCCCGCCCGCGGCCGCCGACCGACGGCGCGATCCAGTCGGTGAGGTCGGCGAGCATCTTGTCGCGCCCGACCAGCGCGGCACCGGTGCGTGCGGACACGACGTCACGCTACCCGGTGCGACCGCCCGGTGCCGGACCACGGCTTCGCACCAGCGGCGCCGATGCCAGCCGTCCCGACACCGGGTTGCCCTCACACCTGGGCGCCCTGACACCAGGCCGCCCTTACACGAGCCTTGACGTCCACAAGAGACTGAGCCCCGCGGCGCCCAAGGCCAGGAGCAGGCCGAGCCCGAGGAACACGCGGCCGATCTCCTTCGCGACCGTCTTGTAGCCGATCGAGCTACCCATGTCCTCGTAGACCTGCCGGAGCCCTTCGGCGGTGGCCGCCTCGTAGAAGTACCCGCCGGTCGTGACGGCCAACTGCTCCAGCGCCCGCCGGTCCACCGGTACCCGCTGGTCGCTGCCACTGATATTGACCGTTCCCGTGTCGGTGCCGAAGGCGATGGTCGAGACCGGCACGTTCGCGTCCAGCGCCGCCTGGGCGGCGTCCTCGATGGAGCGTCCGTAGGTCCGGTACCCGTCGGAGAGCAGCACGATGCGGGCCGGCGGGGGATTCGGCGCCCCGTCGGAGGGCACCGCGGCGATCGCGTCCAGGCACACGAAGACCGCCTCGCCGGTCGCGGTCGCCTCGGCCAGCTGAAGGCCGTCGATGGCCGAGATCACCATGTCGTGATCCTTGGTCGGCGAGACGAGGACGTTCGCGCTGCGAGCGAAGGAGACCAGGCCGACGTTGAACTGGTCCGGCAGCTCGCGGACGAACTCCTTCGCGGCCTGCTGGGCCGCCTGCAGCCGGCTCGGGGCGACGTCGTTGGACATCATCGACAACGAGACATCCAACGCCACCATGACGGTGGCCCGCTCCAGCGGCTCGCGGGCGTCGACGGCCGGGCGCGCCAGGCCCAACGCCAGGACGAACAGGCTCAGCAGCAACGCGACCGGGGCCGCGTGACGACGGTAGGGCCCGATGCCGCGCGGAGCGATGGTGCGCAGCAGCTCCACATTGGAGAACTGGACCGCGTATGCGCGCCGCCGGCGCTGGCGCCACCAGTAGGCGCCCGCGACGCCAAGCACCGGCAAGACCGTGAGCAGCCACCACGGGGAGAGGAACCGGATCATGCCGTGGCTCCCGTCAGCGTACGCCGGGCCGTGCCCCGGAACCGGGCGTGCCGGGCGGCGGCCACGAACCGGACGATCTCCAGCAGCCAGTCAGTGTCGGTGCGCAGCAGCAGGTGGGACGCCCCGGCGGCGCGGATGGCGGCCGCCACGGCCGCGCGCTGCTGGCGGGCCGCGGCGGCGTACCGCTCACGCAGCCGCCGATCCGCCGTCTGCACCTCGTGCAGCGCTCCGGTCTCCGGGTCGGCGACGACGAGCACGCCGACGTCGGGGAGCTCCAGCTCGCGAGGATCGACGATCTCCACGCAGAGCACGTCGTGGCGGACGGCGAGCCGGCGCAGCGGGCGCTGCCACTGGTCCGGCGGGGCGAGGAAGTCGGAGATCACCACGGCCAGACCACGCCGGCGCGGCGGCCGGTTCAGCCCGTCGATGAGGGCGCCCAGCTCCGATCGCCCGGGCCGGGAGGTCGTCTGCTCGATCGCCCGCAGCAGGCCGTGCGCCTCGCGGCGGCCCGAGCGGGCCGGCAGCCGCCGCAGCGTGTCCCCTGTGGACACCAGCGCGCCGATCCGGTTGCCACCGCGTACGGTCAGGTGGGTGACCGCGGCCGCGGCGGCGATGGCGAGGTCACGCTTGAGGTACCGGGCGGTGCCGAAGTCGAGGCTCGCCGACAGGTCCACGGCCATCCATACCTCGAGTTCCCGATCGGCGATGGTCTCGCGCACGTGCGGCAGCGTGGTGCGGGCGGTGACCGGCCAGTCCATGCGCCGGACGTCGTCGCCGGGCCGGTACTCGCGCGACTCCCCCGCCTCAGTGCCCGGCCCCGGCAGCAGCCCGAGGTAGTCGCCCTGAAGCAGGCCGTCCAGGCGCCGCGTGATGACGTAGTGCAGCCGGGCGAGCGTCGTCTCGGCCCGCCGGGGCGTCGGCTCCGGCCGGGATCGCTGCTGGGGCGCCGCGGTCACCGCGTCAGCCCCTCGACGGCCAAGCCGGCAGCGGGGTCGGGGTCACCGCGGGGCTGGTGGGCAT
>JADGGF010000657.1 GCA_019690055.1 Micromonosporaceae bacterium | reverse complement strand
CTCCCGACCGCCCGCGGCGGCGCGGTGCTGCCGGCGACGGGCCGGGCGCGGCGCACTCCCGGGCGGGCTGACCGCCCCCGTTCGCGGTTCCGGCTCCCCGGCTCAGGGCCACCGGCCCGCGCGGACGCCCGCCCGGCTCGTGGCGCGACAATCATCCATGATTTTCTATGGAATGGCCATCGCTGACGTCGATTCCGGCTGCTCAATCGAGGAGACGCTGGGCCTGCCAAATGAGGTCCGCCAACTCGGCGACGGCTCCGTCCTCCAGCTCGCCGGACGCGGCCTGGGCGATGGCGGCCAGGTCCTCGAGGCGGACGTCCTGACCGTACGGGCTCTCCCGTAGCACCTCAGCGAAGAACCCGGCCACGTAGGACACGCGCAGCCGCGGCGACGCCGTGTCGAAGGGGACATCGAGCTCGCTCACCGTGATGGCACTCGCGGCCTCGGTGGGCTCGCGGGTGGTCGGATCCAGCCAGCGGACCCGGACCTCCGCCACCGGCCCGGCCGTGGCGTTCTCGTGCAGCCGGACCAGGCAGAGCGCGGTCACACTATGGCCGGGGCCGACCTCGCCCCCGTCAACCCGGTCGTCCCGGAAGTCCTCTTCGGACAGAACCCGGTTGTCGTAGCCCACCAGACGGTAACTGTCCACGGTGGATGGATCGAAGGCCACCTGGACCTTGGCGTCGAGCGCCCGTACGGTCAGCGTCGCCGGCAACCGGTCGACGAAGAGCCGGCGGGCCTGCTCGACCTCGGAGACGTACGTGACGAAGCCGTCACCTTCGTCGGCCAGCCGCTCCATGAGGGCGTCGCCGTACTCGCTGCCGACCCCCACGCCGAGCAGGGTGATCTGCTTGCGCGCCTCCTCGCGGATCTTCTCGAGAATCGGGGCGGCGTCGGTGTTGCCCACATTGGCCAGACCGTCCGAGAGCAGGATGACCCGATTGGTGGCGCCTTCGACGAAGCCGTCCCGGGCGACCCGGTAGCCGAGGACGAGCCCGGCCTCGAGGTTCGTGCTGGACTCGGGCGCCAGGTCGGCCACGGCGCCGTGCAGGGCCGACCGGTTGCTGACCGGGGTCATCTCGCGCACCACGCGGGCCTTCTCGCTGTAGGCCACGATCGCCACGGAGTCGGTCGGCCGGAGCTGGTCGATGAGGTAGTGCAGCGCGTCCTGGACGAGATCCAGCCGTCCCGGCTCGGCCATGGACCCGGAGACGTCGATGACGAACGTCAGGGCCGCGTCAGGACGGGAGGTGTTGTCCACGTCCCGGGTCTGCAGGCCCACCCGCATGAGGTGGTACCTGCCGGCACCAGCGTACCCCTCCGGCGTACGGGCACCGTCCACAGTGATCGAAAACCCGTCGTCCGGCGGCTGCCGGTAATCCTGCCGGAACGCGTTGATGAACTCCTCTGGCCGCACGGTGTCGGGGTTGACCGGCCGGCCGTCGAGGATCCGGCGGCGCGCGTAGTTGTACGAGGCTGTATCGATGTCGATGGCGAACGTCGACAGGGGCTGTTCCTGGGCGTCGTACTCGGGCTGAAATCCGGTGTTCTCGGCGGCCGACGGGGGCGGAGCCTCCGCGTACGGCGCGGCCTCCTGAGCGCTACAGGCAGCCAGCAACACCAGAATGGCCGCAGCGGCAGGGATGGCCGCGCGGGTCGTATGTCTCATGTGGACCCTCCATCGAGGATACGAGGTGGATACCAGTGAGACACATGCGTCGCGGTCGAGGTGCCGTCCGTGACCGGGCTGCAACGAACGCGTTAGCCCACGGTATCGCCGTACGTCGTTTCGTGACTTTGCCGCGTCGGCGCTGTGACCGGGCCGACGGTCAACCGTGACCGACTGTGCGCCCCGCGGGCCGGGCGCACAGGCTCTACCCCACCGCTCGGTCGCCTGAACTCACGGGTTGGTCCGGCCAGTTCACGGGCGGTCGACACTGATCACATTGGGCGAACATGTGTAAAGCCGTAACCGACGAATGCCCAGCTTTGTTTAACGAACTGTTGCGCTATGTACATCGTCAGCTTACGCTTCCCGACAGCAACTCCGCCCACGTCCCCCCGAAAGGAGTGCTCCGGCCATGAGTGCCGATGAACGTCAACACAGACTGACCAGACGGGGATTACTGCAGGCGGGAGCGGCGGTCGGCGCCGCAGCCGCCGCCGGGGTGGTGGCGAGCGGTTCGGCCGCCGCCGCGCCCGGGGCCAACCCACCAGGACAGGCCAGCGGGGAGCGGCTCGTGCTGCGCAAGGGCCGCATCCACACGATGGACGGCCGCGGTACGGTCGTCGACTCGGTCGCGATCGAGAACAGCCGGTTTGTCGAGGTTGGACGCAATGTCCCCCCGAAGGGCAGCCGGGGGATCGACCTGGGC
>JADGGF010000656.1 GCA_019690055.1 Micromonosporaceae bacterium | reverse complement strand
TCGGATTTTTGTAAACGAGCCCGGCCGGATGGGGGCCGGGCGGGGTTGGAGCCGGCCGACGTCGGTGCTGCCCGGCGTGGCTCCGCTGGAACTGGTGCTGGCCCGCACGGACGACATCGCGGTCGCGATCCCGGTCCTGCTGGGTTACCCGAACGGCTTCGAGTTCCACCTCGCAATCCGGCTGCGCTCGGCTGGCGAGGAACACCAATTGCCACCGCTCCTGCACGGCATGCCCGGTCCCGGCGGCCGGCTCGCCACCGGCGACATGCTGCGGCTGGCCGTGGTCTACGGCGACGGTCGGGCCGCCACCAATCTCGGCCTCCGCCACCGCATGCCGGAGGCCGACGGCGGACTGCACCTGTTCCCCGAAGGCGGGGGCGGCGGAGGCGGCAGCTACGACATGAGGTACTGGGTGCACCCGCTGCCACCACCCGGGTCGGTCACCCTCATCGGCGAATGGCCCCGCTTCGGCGTGCCCGAGACCCGGGTCGAGGTGCCGGCGCAGACGGTCCTGGACGCGAGCGCGCGGGCCGTGTCGCTGTGGCCGGAACCGGAGGACGAGGTATACGAGCCAGCGGACCTGATGCCCGAGCCGCTGGAAGCAGGTCCCGGCGCCGCGGCCACGGTCGCCGCCTACACGTCGGGCCTGAACCTGTCATTCGACCCCGAGGGCGCGGCCGCGCCCGCGACGGGGACCGCGAACCCGGAGCAGCGGGACTGACCAGACGGCCGGGCCGACCCGCACCGCCGGCCCGGCTAGAAGCCCGACGGCAGGCGCGGGGTGTACGGCGCCTCCAGCTCCGCGACCTCCTCGTCGGTGAGCTCGAGGTCGAGCGCGGCGACCGCGTCGGCCAGGTGGTGGGGCTTCGTCGGGCCGACGATGGGGGCGGCGACGACCGGGTTGCGCAGCACCCAGGCCAGCGCGACCTGGGCCATCGGCACGCCCCGGGCCTCGGCGATGCGCTGCACGGCGTTCACGATCGGCTCGTTGACGTCGTGGCTGTAGCGCTGGTGCAGCAGCGGATCCGTCTCGGCCCGCAGAGTCGACTGCTCCGACCAGGGGCGGGCCAGGCGGCCCTTCGCCAACGGGCTCCACGGGATGGAGGCGACGCCCTGGTCGGCGAGCAGGCCGAACATCTCCCGCTCTTCTTCCCGTTGCAGCAAGCTGTACTGGTTCTGCATGGAAATAAAGCGTGTCCATCCATTCATCTGGGCGACGTACTGCATCTTGGCGAACTGCCACGCCCACATCGAGGACGCCCCGATGTAGCGGGCCTTGCCGGCCTTCACGACGTCGTGCAGCGCCTCCATCGTCTCCTCGACGGGCGTCTGCGGGTCGAAACGGTGGATCTGGTACAGGTCCACGTAGTCGGTGCCGAGCCGGCGCAGCGACGCGTCGATCTGCTCCATGATGGCCCGCCGGGACAGCCCCGAACCGCCCGGCCCGTCGTGCATCGGGAAGAACACCTTCGTCGCCAACACGATCTGGTCCCGACTGGTGTAGGTACGGATGGCCCGGCCGACGATCTCCTCCGAGGTGCCGCGCCCGTAGACGTTGGCGGTGTCCCAGAACGTGATGCCGAGCTCCACGGCCTGGCGGAAGATGGGCTCGGCGGCCTCGTCGGTGAGGGTCCACTTGCCAAACCCCCGCGACGGGTCGCCGAAACTCATGCACCCCAGAGCTATCCGGCTGACCTTCAGACCCGACTTGCCCAGGCGGACGTACTGCATCGATCGATCCTCTCCGCTGTCGTGCCGATTCAGACGCGCGCGGTCGCGCGTGTGGTGCCGCCGAGCGCTCGACCATCCACTGTGGTCACACTCGGCGCCCTTGTGCTCTCGTCGGACCCGGACCGCGTCCGGCCGCCTACCCGAGATCTTCACACCGCATGATCGGGATGTCGAGTGGGCCGCCAGCGCGGTCGACGGTGTGACGCCACGACCAGCCCGGCATCCACGGCCCCGGTCCGACCAGCCGGTAAAGTGCCTGGCGTGACTCGACCAGGCGGCAGAAAGGGCACCGGCGACGCCATCGCCGAGCTCTTCGCCACCAGCGCACCGGAGGCGGTGCTGCGGGTGCTGCGCGAGTCGGGTCGGGCGCTGGCGAAGTCCGAGATCATCGACCAGCTCGCGGCGGTCGGCGTGCCGCGGGCCCGCGCCGACAAGGCCTGGAGCCAGGCGCAGAAGCGACTCCGGCAGGACAGCCGGGTCGTCGCGGAGAAGGACCGCCAGATCGTCCGGTATCGCTGGAATCCCCAACCGCCCCCGGCGCCGAGCGCGGCCGACGCGCTGGCCCTGCTGGTCGAGGGCCGCCTGACCCGGGGCGAGCGGGAGGCGCTGGCCGAGACCGTACGGGCCGCGCGCGCCGCCGCGCCACAGC
>JADGGF010000655.1 GCA_019690055.1 Micromonosporaceae bacterium | reverse complement strand
TCCCCACCCCAACCGCCGCCTCCTGAGGCTGGTCAGTCCGACGAAAGTCGACCGCTGCCAGCCGGCGTGCACCATGTCTTCACCCTCAGCGGCCACTCGAGACAGATCGGCCGCATCGCCTGGTCCCCCGACGGCCGGCTGATCGCCTCGCCGTCCACCGACGGCACCGTTCGGGTCTGGAATGCCGATACCGGCGCGTGCGAACGGGTGATCCGGCCACGCGAGGCCGACGCACCTTGGACCGTGGCCTTCAGCCCGGCGGGTGACCTCCTCGCGGTCGGACACCACGGACCCTACGTGACCATCTGGGACCCGGCCACGGGGAAACGGCATGACCGGTTGCGCAACGGTCCTCTCACAAGTGTCTCCTTCCGGCATGCAAACGCGGTCGCCTTCGCCCACTCAGGCCTGCTCTTTATATCCAACGATTACAATCTGACTATTTGGGACCCCGCGCGACGAAAGTTCCACACAAAAAGGCGACCCAACCATGATCGAGCCAACCAGGCCGCCTTGACAGCACACCCGGTTTTCAACATCGTCGCCATGGCAGACGGTGACGGAACGCTCGCGTTGATGAATTCAGACGGAGACGTGCTCGGTTGGGTCGCCCGCGACTATCCATACGCGGCCGCGTTCCACCCCATCAGCCGTCTCCTCGCGGTCGAGAATGGAAGTGCCATCGAGGTCTGGAGCACCGACGGGCGGCCTCTTCAGCGGCTCGAGGGCCACACCAACCACGTCGCCAGCCTCGCGTTCTCGCCCAACGGACGACTCCTGGCCTCTCGGAGCAAGGACGGCACGACTCGGCTGTGGGACACCTCGACGTGGGGGTGCGTCGGCGTCGTTTCTGGAATCTCGGCAAGGCCGAGAGAGCTGGGTCTGCCCGGCGTCGCATTTGCTCCCTCCGAGCCGCTGCTCGCCGTTGCCGAACCTGCTGGACCCCGCGCGGCCGAATACGTTGTGCGGGTCTACCGGCTCGATCCCGACGTACTCCTGCACGGCTCGACGACTACGCCCGTCCGGTACGCGAGCGCGAAGATCGTGCTGGTCGGGGAGTCGGGGGTGGGTAAGACCGGGCTCGGGTGGCGGCTCGCGCACGGGTACTTCACGGAGCACGCCTCCACGCACGGGCAGCAGGTCTGGCTGCTCACCGAGTTGGGCACCACCCGCACCGACGGAGTGCAGTGCGAGGCAGTGCTCTGGGACCTGGCTGGCCAGCCGGACTACCGCCTGATCCACGCGCTCTTCCTGGGCGACGCCGACCTCGCGCTCCTGGTCATCGACCCCGCGCGCGACGACGACCCGCTGCGCGCCGCCGACTACTGGTTGCGTCAGCTGCGGAGCGGCGAGCCCGACGCCCCGACGGTGATCCTCGTCCCGGCCCGGGTCGACCGCGGCGGCCCACGCCTGACCGACGAGGAGATCCGGGCGTACTGCCGGCTGCGCGGGATCGAGACGGTGGTGGCGACCAGCGCGCTGACTGGACTGGGCCTGCCCGCGCTGGTGGACGCCATGCGCGCCGCCGTCGACTGGGGCAACCGGCCCAGCACCGTCACCACCGAGACATTCAAAGACATCAAGGACTACGTGCTCCGGTTGAAGGAAACAGGGGGCGAGGTTCCGGTCATCCTCACCCCGACGGAGCTCCGGCAGCGCCTCGAGCGGGACGGCGTCGCCACCGGCTTCACGGACACCGAACTGACCACCGCCGTCGGGCACCTGAGCAAGCACGGGTACGTGACCTGGCTGCGGGGTTCCACCGGCGAGTCGTCGGTCCTGCTCAAGCCGGAGCTGCTCAACAATCTGGCGGCCTCGATGGTGCTGGAGGCCCGCCGCAACCCCAAGGGTCTGGGCGCGCTGGAGGAGGGGCCGCTGCTCGCCGGGGAATACCGGTTCCCCGAGCTGGACGGACTGTCAACGACCGAGCGGACCCTGTTGCTCGACTCCGCCGTCGTGATGTTCCTGGCCCGCAACGTCTGCTTCCGCAGCGCCGACCCGCTGAGCAACCGTACGTACCTCGTCTTCCCAGAGCTCATCAACCTGCATCGGCCGACCTATGCCGACCACGCCCCGGTCGAGGAGGCCATCGCCTACGGCGTGACCGGGGCGGTCGAGAACCTCTACGCCTCGATCGTGGTCATCCTCGGCTACACCAACACCTTTTCCCGCACCGACCAGTGGCGCAACCACGCCCGCTACACCGTGGGCGACGGTCTGGAGTGCGAGCTGCGGGTGGAGACCGAGGGTCCCGGCGAGCTGACGCTCGTGGTCTCGTTCGGCCGCGATGTCCCGGACCGGATCCGCGCCCTCTTCCAGGGGCTGGTCGAGAGCCTGCTGGACCGGCGCGACCTCGTGGTGGCGGGGGTCCCCCCCCAAACCAC
>JADGGF010000045.1 GCA_019690055.1 Micromonosporaceae bacterium | reverse complement strand
CTCTCGCGCCGCATCCTGGCCACCGACGCCCAGGCGCTCGCCGTCCCGCCCCGCTAGCCTCCGCCCACCCGGCCACTGTCGTGATGCCAGTGCCGCCGATGCCCCCAATCCCCGATCTTGGAAACTAGACCCCCTTATAGGGGGTACCAATTTCCAAGATCACCCCGGAAATCCACAGCCATCAACAAACGGCTCTGCTGCCGCCCACGCAACACCCCGAAGCACATGAGGGCTCAGGTCGGGTGGGTGATGTGCTCGGGGCGGATGGGGACCCGCCGCAGGCGCAGGCCGGTGGCGGCCCGGACGGCGGCGGCGATCGCCGGGGTCGACGAGAGGGTCGGTGGTTCGCCGGCGCCACGCAGCCCGTACGGCGCGTGCGGGTCGGGGTGCTCCAGGATCGTCAGGGGCATCGGCGGCACGTCGAGGATCGTGGGGATCAGATAGTCGGTAAAGGAGGGGTTGCGGACCAGGCCGTCGACGACCTGGATCTCCTCCATGAGCGCGAGCCCCAGGCCCTGCGCGCTACCGCCGTGAATCTGGCCCTCCAGCGCCACCCGGTTCATGACCCGGCCCACGTCCTGCACCGCGGCGAGCTCGACCACCTTCACCAGCCCCAGCTCGACGTCGACGTCGACCACCGCCCGGTGCACGCACAGCGCGAGCTGCACGTGGGAGTCGCCCTGTCCGGTGACCGGATCCATCGGGACGGTCGGT
This sequence comes from Micromonosporaceae bacterium, assembly GCA_019690055.1. GTDB lineage: Bacteria > Actinomycetota > Actinomycetes > Mycobacteriales > Micromonosporaceae > DATBGZ01. The sequence continues at coordinate 14,745 of JADGGF010000045.1, read as the reverse complement.
CGGTGCCGGAAGACCACGGTCTCCTCGATCGGCTCGTCCCCCACCGCCGCGGCAAGATCGACGATCGTGTCGCCCGCCAGGACCTTGCCGCCGACAAGCTCCACAGTGGAGTGTCCCAGCCGCTGCGCCACGCGGGTGCGCACGGCCTCGCAGGCCGCCTTCACGGCCCCGCCGGTCATGTACGACTGCCGGGAGGCTGAGGACGAGCCGGCCGAGCCGATGGTCGTGTCGGCCGGCTGCAGCAGCACCGTCGAGACACCCAGCTCGGTGCGCACGATCTGCTGCTGCAGGGTGACCAGGCCTTGGCCCACCTCGGCGGCGGCGGTGTGCACGGTCACGACCGGTTCCCCGCCGACCACCGCCAGCCGGACCCGGGCGGTGGCGTAGTCGTCGAACCCCTCGGAGAAGCAGATGTTCTTGATGCCCACGCCGTAGCCGACGCCGCGCCGGACCCCCTCACCCCGCGTCGTGTTGCCGTATCCCCCGGGCAGGTCGCCGGACGAGTCCACTGTGGATGGCGGCAGCGGCAGGCTGGCGACCCGGCGCAGCATGTCGGCGAGCGGGGCCGGCGAGTCGATCACCTGCCCGGTGGCGAGCTTCGATCCCTGCGAGACCGCGTTGCGGATCCGGATCTCCACCGGGGAAAGGCCCAGTTCGGCGGCGAGCGCGTCCATCTGCGACTCGTACGCGTAGCAGACCTGCACAGCCCCGAAGCCGCGCATGGCCCCGCAGGGCGGGTTGTTCGTACGGGCCCCGTAGACATCGATGGCGATGTGTGGCACCTCGTACGGCCCCACACCCAGCGACGCCGCGTTACCCACGACCGCCGGGGTGGTGGAGGTGTACGCCCCGCCGTCGAGGACGATGGTCGCCTTGACGTACACGAGCTTCCCGTCGCGGGTCGCGCCGTGCTCGTAGCGCAGCCACGCCGGGTGCCGGTGCACGTGCCCGAGGAACGACTCCGCCCGGTCGTACGACATCCGGACGGGCTTGCCGGTGTGCAGGGCGAGCATGCACGCGTGCACCTGCATCGACAGATCCTCGCGGGCGCCGAACGCCCCGCCCACGCCGGCCAGTGTCAGCCGTACCTTCTCCTCCGGCAGATCGAGGCAGCGCGCGATCTGCCCCCGGTCGACGTGCAGCCACTGGGTGGCGATGTAGAGGTCGACCCCGCCGTTCTCGGCCGGGACGGCCAGGCCGGACTCCGGGCCGAGGAACGCCTGGTCCTGCATGCCCACCTCGTACTCGCCGACCACCACGACGTCGGCGGTCACCTCGTCGGCTGAGCCGACCCGGACCGGTTGGTGGCGGACAACGTTGCCGTCGGGGTGCACCCGGTCGATCGACGGATCGAAGACCGCGCGGCGGGCATCGGTCACCGGCGGCAGCACGTCGTAGGTGACCTCGATGAGACTCAGGGCCCGCCGAGCCGTGTGCGGGTCGGTGGCCGCGAGGATCGCCACGGGCTCACCCTGGTAGCGCACCTCGTCGATGGCGAGGACCGGTTGGTCGGGGTGGTCCAGGCCGTAGTACGGCAGCCCGGGGACGTCCTCGTGGGTGAGCACGGCGTGGACCCCGGGCACGGCCAGGGCTTTGGCGATGTCGATGCCGGTGATGCACGCCCGGGCATGGGGCGAGCGCAGCGTCACCCCGAAGAGCGCCTCGTCCAGCCAGAGATCGGAGGAGTAGGCGAACTGCCCGGTCACCTTGAGCGTGCCGTCGGGCCGGGCCGGGCTCTCGCCGATCCCGCCCGGGGTGCGGGCGGGCGTCGCCGATCCGACGGGAGAGGGTGCCTGAGTGGTCATCCGCGCACCTCCGCACATGCCCGACGCAGGTCGTCGGCCACCGCGGCTTCGTCGACAGTGGACAGACGATCCCGCTCCACGACGACCCGGCCACCGACGGTGAGCAGCTCCAGTGGCGGCGCAGCGCCGAGCACCAGGGCGGCCACGGGGTCGGCGATGCCGACGTGTCCCAGGCCGTCGGTTCGCCACAGGGCCAGGTCGGCGAGCTTGCCCACCTCCAACGAGCCGATCTCGTCGGCCCGGCCGAGGCACCGTGCCCCGCCCATCGTGGCCATCCACAGGGCCTGCCGCACGCTCAGCGCTCGCGGCCCGGCCAGCCCGTCGGCGTCGACCCGGGTGCGCGCCGCGTACACCGCCTGGCGCAGCTCGTCGACGAGCCGCCCCGCCTCCTGCGAGGCCGCGCCGTCGACCCCGAGCCCCACCGGTACGCCCGTGCTGAGCAGGGCGCGCACCGGGGCCGTGCCCGCTCCCAGCCGAGCGTTCGAGGACGGGCAGTGGGCCACGCCGGTGCCGGTGGCCGCCAGCCGGGCGATCGCGGCGGCGGAAAGGTGCACGCCGTGTGCGAGCCAGACGTCGTCGCCGAGCCAGCCGAGCCGTTCCACGTAGTCGATCGGGTCGCAGCCGAACCGGTCCTGGCAGTACTCCAGCTCGTCCGTCGTCTCGGCCAGGTGGGTGTGCAGCCGCACCCCGAGCGAGCGGGCCAGCGCGGCCGACTCCCGCAGTAGGTCGGCGCTGACCGAGAAGGGAGAGCAGGGGGCCAGCGCGACCCGCACCATCGCCCCCGGCGACGGGTCGTGGAACCGGGCCACCGCCTCCGCGCTGGCGGCCAGAATGTCGTCGATGGATTCGACCACTTCGTCGGGGGGCAGGCCGCCCTGCGATTGGCCGAGATCCATCGACCCGCGCGTGGGGTGGAAGCGGAGGCCGACCCGGGCGGCCGCGTCCACAGTGGAGCCCAGCACGTCGCCCCCGGCCCGGGGGAACAGGTAGTGGTGGTCGGTCGTCGTGGTGCAGCCGGAGCGGGCGAGCCAGGCCAGGCCGGCGGTGGCGGCGGCGCCGACGGCCGGCGCGGTGAGGCGGGCCCACACCGGGTAGAGCTCGGTCAGCCATTCGAAAAGCGTCGCGTCGACCGCGTACCCCCGGGTCGCCCACTGGTAGAGGTGGTGGTGGGTGTTCACCAGCCCGGGCGTCAGCAGGCACCCGGCGCCGTCCACCACCCGGGCACCCTCCGGAGTAGACGGTGCCGGTCCCGGTCCGACGGCTGTGATCCAGCCATCCGTGGCCACCAGGTGGCCGGAGGCGTACTCGGTGCCGGCCGGGTCCACGGTGGCGATCGCCGCACCCTCGATCACGAGCGTCGTCATGAGCTGACCAATCGGGTCATGAGGCGTCCGGTCCGGCGGCGGCCAGCCGCTGGGCCGCGAGGTGGACGGCATCGAGGATCTTTTCGTAGCCGGTGCACCGGCACAGGTTTCCGGCCAGCGCCTCCCGGATCTCGCTGTCCGTGGGGTGGGGTCGGGTGCGCAGCAGGTCGACGACCGCGACCACCAGGCCGGGCGTACAAAATCCACATTGGACGGCGCCGGCCGCCACGAAGGCCTCCTGCACCGGGTGCAGGGTCGAGCCGTCGGCGGTTGCCGCCGTGGGCGCGGCCCCGTCCGCTCCTCGCTCGTTCCTCGCTGCGATGCTCCCGGGATACCGCGCGATGCCCTCGACGGTCACCACGGTGCGCCCCTGCGCCTGGCCAGCCGCGACCAGGCAGGCGCAGACCGGCAGGCCGTCGAGCAGCACCGTGCACGAGCCGCACTCGCCCTGCTCACAGGCGTTCTTCGTGCCGGGCAGCCCGAGCCGCTCGCGCAGCGTGAACAGCAGACTCTCGCCCGGCCACACGTCATCGGCCGTCCGCTGTTCGCCATTGACCGTCAGCGTCACCCGCACCGCCGCTCCTCCCGATCCCCTGGGCCCACCCGATTCCGCATCGCGCCCGTCACGCCTCGCTCCGGCCCGTCATCCCATCCCAAGCCTCGGACCGGTCGAGGTCGGCGAGGGCCCAGGCCAGGGTCCGCCGGGCGAGCACCTCCACGGAGTGCCGCCGGTAGGCGGCCGTGCCTCGAACATCGTCAATGGGTGCCGTCGCCGCGGCCACCGCCGCCCCGAACCGGCGGGCCACGTCGTCGTCGAGCGGCCCACCATCCCAGGGCAGCCCGCTGGCGAGATCCTCGGCCGCGAGCGCCCGCCGGGGCGTGGGGGCCACCGAGCCCACTCCGACGCGGACCGTACGGCGGGCCACGTCGAGCGCCACGGCGACCGAGCAGACCGCGATCACCATGGCGTTGCGCGTCCCCACCTTGGCGAACTGCTGCGGGCCGCGGCGGATCGGCAGGCGGACCCCGCGGATCAGCTCATCCGGGGCGAGGGCGTGCCGCTTGACCCCCGCGTAGAAGTCATCGATCGGAATAGCCCGCTGTCCGCGGACGGAGGCCGCCTCGACCACGGCCCCGGTGGCGAGCAGCACGGGGTGGGTGTCGCCGCCCGGCGAGGCGGTGCCGAGGTTCCCGGCGAGCGTGGCGCGGTTGCGGATCTGCGGAGAGCCGACCGTACGGGCGGCCAGGGCGAGGCCCGGGCAGAGCGTCCCCAGCTCGGTGATCAGCCGGCGGTAGGTCACCCCGGCCCCGATCCACACTTCGTCGTCGTCGACGGCCCAGGCGTCCAGTTCCGCCACCGCGGTCAGGTCGAGCAGCGCCGGGGGTGGTGGATGGCCGGCGTTGAGCCCCACCATCAGGTCGGTGCCGCCGAGAATCGGCACGGCCTGCGGGCGCGCCGCCTTCTCGGCCAGAGCGTCGGCGAACGTCGTCGGTCGAACGAACTCCATGATGCGTAGCAGTACAACCGCCCCGGGCGGTGGCTCGATACGGGAGACGTGACCGAGATTGTGCCGACGACCCACCCCTGGCGTTGGCACGTTTCGCCAAACGCCGGCGGCCGTCAGCGGATCTTGATGGCCTCGAGCAGGTCGACGTCCCCGGAGGTCTCCACGACATCGAAGGGCACCCGCCCCCACAGGGCCAGCGCCAGGTCGCTCGCCGAGCCCGCGGCCGAGGCCCGGGCCGGGTGGGTCTCGGTGTCGAACCGGGTGTCCGCGTCGAGCAGCGAGATCGCCGCGCCGCGCAGCCGCACGTACCACTGCTGGCCGATGTCGGTCGCGGTCAGGTGAATCAGGCCGTGGGCCTGGCGGTCCACCCGGCGCCGCCCGCCGGGCAGGAAGGTGTCCAGGGCCTCGGCGATGGTGTCGCCGGCGAGCTTGCTCTCAATCGGCTCCGGCAGGCGGGTCGCCACCTGGGCGTCCCAGCGGTGGACCGCGGTCTCGTGCGCCGCCCGGCGATGCCAGAACGCCGCCACCCGTGCCCGCGGCGCCCAGTTCCAGGTCGGCAGGTCGGGGTCGAGCGACTCCAGATGTGCCTCGATGCGGTGCAGTTGCTCCCGGAACCAGGTCACGACCGCCTCGTCGTCGGCGGCCGGCGCTTCCTCGGGTACGGCGAGCGGGGGCCAGGCCTCGTCGGCTCCGGCCGAGCCGGCGTTCAGCCGGATGTGCTGGTAGAAGGCGCCGAGGTGCCGGACCAGCTCGCCCACCGACCAGTCGGGGCAGGACGGCACGGCGCGGTTCAGGACACCGGGCTGGCTCACCGCCGTCAGGAACGCGGACCCGTCGGCCCGCAGCGCCGCCAGCCAGAACTCCTTGCCTGTCGGAGACCTGCTCGCCACTGTCCTAACCTCCGCCCGTTCGGGGCGCCTAGGGTGAAGCCCGTGCATGACGGTACTCCGACCCGCCGGACGGTCCCACCCGCCACCGTGGCCCATCCAGTCCCGCCGGACGCTGGTGCCGGGGGGCCGGTGGGCTCCGATGCCGACAACTCGCTCGACCTGTCCCGGCACACCACGTTGGGCCTCGGCGGCCGGGCGTCGCGCCTTGTGACCGCCACTCATCAGCATGAACTAGTCGAAATAGCCCGCGCTACCCCCGGCGATGTGTTCCTGCTGGCCGGCGGCAGCAACGTGGTCATCGCCGACAGCGGGGTGGACGCGACCGTGGTCCTCATCCGGACGACGGGGATCTCGGTCACCCCGGAGGACGGGCGAGCCCGGGTGACGGTCGAGGCCGGCCATCCGTGGGACGAGGTGGTGGCGTTCTGCGTCGCGGAGGGCCTGTCGGGGATCGAGTGCCTGTCAGGGGTTCCGGGCTCGGCCGGCGCGACCCCGATCCAGAACGTGGGGGCGTACGGCCAGGAGGTGGCCGAGACGATCCAGACCGTCCGCGTGCTGGACCGCCAGCGGGGGGTCGTCCTCGACCTGGCCGCCGCCGACTGCGGCTTCGCCTACCGCACGAGCATCTTCAAGAACAACGATCGCTACGTGGTGCTCGCGGTGACGTTCGCCCTCGAGCGCTCGCCGTTGTCGGCTCCGGTGCGCTACGCCGAACTTGCCCGGTCGCTGGGTGTGTCCCCGGGTGACCGTGTGCCGCTGGCCCAGGCCCGCCAAGCGGTGCTCGCCTTGCGGGCCGGCAAGGGGATGGTGCTCGACCCGAGCGACCCCGACACCCGCTCGGTGGGCTCGTTCTTCACCAACCCGGTGCTGAGCGCCGAGGCGTTCGCCGCGCTGGTCGACCGGGCCGGGACGACTCCCCCGCACTGGCCCGGGCTGGACGGCACGGTGAAGGTCAGCGCCGCCTGGCTGATCGAGCACGCCGGCTTCGGCAAGGGGTACGCCGGCGACCACCCGGGCGTGGCCATCTCCTCGAAGCACACCCTCGCGCTCACCAACCGGGGCACCGGCACGACCGCCGCGCTGCTCGGCCTCGCCCGGGAGATCCGGGACGGGGTGCTAAAGGCGTTCGATGTCCGGCTCTACCCCGAACCGGTCCTAGTCGGCTGCTCCCTGTGATCCCCGCGCAGCCACCGGCCTGCCCAGAAACTGACTTTCTGGGCACTGCGCACCCATGAGCCTGCCCAGAAAGTGACTTTCTGGGCGGGTCGGGTGGCCTCATGGACCGTACGATCGGCTGACGGCGGGGTCAGCCGGTGGGCTCGATGATGTGCCGGAACGCGGCGAGGTTGGCCAACGACTCGCCGCGAGCGACCCGCCACGCCCATTCGCGCCGGATGGCCGAGCCGAACCCGATCTCCAGCATCGTGTCGAACGACTCGTCGGCGTACGTCAGCACGGCACCGAGCAGGCGGTCGATCTCGTCCGGGGTGATGGCGTGCAGGGGCAGCCGTCCGGTGAGGTACACGTCGCCGACCGCGTCGACGGCGAAGGCGACCCCGTACATGCGGGCGTTGCGCTGCAGCAGGTACGTCCACAACTCCAGCCGGTTCTCGTCCGGCTGGCGCATCACGAAGGCCTCCACCCGCAGGGCGTGGTCGCCGACGATCAGGTTGCACAGCGTCTTCAGCTTGTGCGCACCGGGCAGGGTGACGACGACCGAGAACTCGCCGGTGCTCTCCCACTCGACGCCCCGATCGTCCAATGTGGATTTGATCAGGGCGGTGGCCTCGGCCCGGTTCATGGCAGCGCCCCGTTCAGGGTCGCGCCGGACCGGAGGAGGCCCAACTCGCGCAGCGTCGTGGCCTGGTGGTCGGCGACCGCGGATCGGTAGGCGGCCAGCAGACCGCTGGCGGTGCGATCCCACGAGAAGCCGCGAGCGTGTTCGATGGCACCGGCCGACAACTGGGCCCGGCGGGTCGGTGAGGCGAGCAGATCGCGCAGAACCTGGGCCCAGACCGCCGGGTCGTGACCGGCCACGAGGCGCCCCGACACCCCGTCACGGACCGCCGCCACCAGCCCACCGACCGCGGCCGCCACAACCGGGGTCCCGCAGGCCTGGGCTTCGAGCGCGACGAGACCGAACGACTCGTTGTGGCTCGGGACAGCCACGAGGTCCGCCGCCCGGTACAGGTCGGCGAGCCGCGCCCGCGGCAGCGGTGGCAGGAACCGGACGGAGTCCGACAGCCGCAGGGACGCGGCGAGATCGATCAGGGCGGTCGGGCGGTCCAGCCCGCTTCCGCTCGGGCCGCCGACGATGACCGTGGTGACGGTGGTGGCGAGCTGCGGGTCGGTGCGGCGCAGCTCGGCCGCCGCGCGCAGCAGAATGTCAGGAGCCTTCAATGGCTGAATGCGTCCGATGAAGGCGACGATGAGCCCATCAGTGGGCAGCCCGAGTCGGTGCCGGGCTGCGGTTCGCTCCGCCGCCACGGTATCCGGCTTCGGTGGCGTGAACAGGTCCAGGTCGACGCCGGGCTCCACGACCGAGACGCGTTCGGGTTCGGCGCCGTACCGCTCGACCAGGTCGCGGGCCTCGATCGGGGTGCTCGCGATGAGCCGGTCGGCGGCGGCCGTGACCTGCTCCTCGCCGATGATGCGGGCACGTGGCTCGGGACGGTCGCCCGCGGCCAGCGAGGCGTTCTTGACCTTGGCCAGCGTGTGTGCACTGTGGACGAGAGGAACGCCCCACCGCTGCTTGGCCAACCAGCCGACCTGCCCGGACAGCCAGTAATGCGAATGGATGACATCGTAGGCGCCCGGGGGTCGCTCCGCTTCGGCCAGCAGCACGCCGTGCGTGAAGGCGCACAGCTGCGCGGGCAGGTCCTCCTTGGGCAGCGCCTCCAGCGGGCCACAGGTGACGTGCCGGACGGTCACGCCCGGATACATCTCGACCGATGGCGGCTGCTCGCGCGATGTCGCCCGGGTGAAGATCTCCACCTCGACGCCGAGGTCGGCCAGCCGGCGACTGACCTCGACGATGTAGACGTTCATGCCGCCGGCGTCACCCGTCCCGGGCTGGTCCAGCGGCGATGTGTGGACCGACAGCACCGCCACCCGGCGAACCGGCCGCTGGCGGGGCGGTCGCGGGAGGTCGGGCTCCCAGGCCGCGGCGGGTAGAACGACGGCAGTGCCCTGCAGACCGTTCGTCGTGGGAGCCACACCCCACCCCTTCCCCGAACCGTCAGGCATCTCCGGCATCCGTCGGGCACCGACCGTACGGCCGCGCGCCCAGGGTGATCGCGAGAATTCCTGTTCCGCCGGCACGCTCAGTCCGCTCCTCACTTGCACGCTCGCTGCGATGCTCCCTCGTGCCGCCGGAGAAACTCTCAACCGCTGCGCCCGTAACAACCGTGGGCTAGTAGACCATCTTCCCCGAGTTGCACGCCGGGCTGACACGGACCCGCCATCGCGTGCGACCAAGATCGGGACATGCGACCATCGAGGGCGTGAGCACGATGAGCGAGTCGGCCAGCGACGGCCCGGTGCCCAGCGCGAGCAGCGCGACCGCGGCCGCCGGAGGACGGGAGACGGCGAACGCACCCGACCGACCGATCGCGGTGGTGACCGGCGCGTCGAGCGGGATCGGAGCCGCGACGGCCAAACGGCTGGCCGCCGACGGGTTCCACGTGGTCGCCGCCGCCCGCCGCACCGGCCGCCTCGAGGAGCTCGCCCGTTCCGTGCCCGAGGGGCAGGTCACGCCCGTGACCTGCGACATCACCGTCGACGCGGACGTGGCCCGGCTCGCCACAGCGGTGCGGGCCATCGGCGGGCGGGTGGCCGTGCTGGTCAACAACGCCGGCGGCGCGTACGGTCTCGACCCGATCGAGTCGGCGAAGATCGCCGACTGGCAGCGGATGTACGACGTGAACGTGCTCGGAACCGTACGGGTCACGAGCGCGCTGCTGCCCGATCTGGAGTCCGGCCGCGGCACGATCGTCGTGATCAGCTCGACCGCCGGGCTCGTCGTCTACGAGGGCGGGGGAGGCTACACGGCGGCCAAGCACGCGCAGACCGCGGTGGCCGAGACGCTGCGCCTGGAGCTGTGCGGGCGGCCGATCCGGGTGGTGGAGATCGATCCCGGGATGGTCCGCACCGAGGAGTTCTCCCTGGTCCGCTTCGGCGGGGACGCCGACCGGGCGGCCGCGGTCTACGCTGGCGTGCCCGATCCGCTCGTCGCCGAGGACATCGCCGACATCATCTCGTGGGTGGTCTCCCGACCGCACCACGTGAACATCGACCGCCTGGTCGTCCGCCCGCTCGCCCAGGCCGCCCAGCACAAGGTCCACCGGGTCACCTGAGCGGCCACCCGCTCCGGTCACCCTCGTCGCCGGCCGTCAGGGCCACAACGGAGGTCACCGGCCGCCAGGACCCCAACGGAGGTCAGGAGTGCGCGGCCGCGACCAAGGTGGGGGCGGACTCGGCGGCGGCGAGCTGCGTGACCCGCCGGTCCCGGCTGGCGCGGGCGAGCAGGTGGATCGTGGCGGCGGCCAGCGCCAGGCCGAGACACCCGAGCCAGAGGGCAGCTTTACCGCCGTACTGCAACACGGCGCCGCCTAGCAACGGGGCGAGGAAGCTCGCCACTGCCCAGGACAACCCGAAGACCCCCTGGTAACGCCCGCGCAGATGCGCCGGGGCGAGCGCCGCGACGGTGGTGGCGTTGGAGGGGGCCTGGAACATCTCGCCGACGGTCCAGATCAGCACGGTGATGGCGTAGAAGAGGGGCGTGGCCGCGAACGTGGTCAGGCCGAACCCGATGCCCACCGTGATGGACGCGATCACGAGCGCGATCGTGGGGTCGAGCCGGCGCAGCACCCAGGTGACGAAGAACTGCCCGGCGACGATGAGCACGCCGTTGAGGGCGATGACCGAGCCGAACGCCGAGGGAGACAGGCCGTCGCGGGTCATCGACAGCGGCAGGGTCGAGGTGTGCTGCAAGAACACAAAGGCGATGAGCAGGTTCGCGCCGACGAACACGAGGAAAACCCGGTCCCGCAGCACCGCGATCAGGCTGTTGTCCCCAGTGGAGAGGCCGGTGCCGGTTGGAACGGCGGCGGTGTGTGGCCGCACGGGCTCTCTGATCACCCAGGCCGCCCACAGGGCGGCCGCCGCCGTCGTGGCCGCGTCGACGAGAAACAGCAGCATGGGTTCGACCCCGGCCACGAAGCCGGCGGCCGTGGCCGCGAACGCGAAGCCGACGTTGATCACCCAGTAGTGCAGCGAGTACGCCCGGGCTCGGTCGGACGCGGGCACGATGTCCACCATGAGGGCCGAAATCGCCGGACGGGCGGCCTCGGCCGCGGCCCCGAGCAGCAGGGCGGAGATCGCGATCGCGACGGGGCCGCGCATGAGACCCAGGACGACCAACAGGGCCGCCGCGCCCCATAGGGCGGCCAGCAGCGTCGGCTTGCGCCCCCAGCGGTCGGCGAGCACGCCGCCGACCGTTGTGCCCACCGCTCCACCGGCGCCCCACAGCCCGATCACGAGGCCGGCGAACGCCTCTGACAAACCGCGCTCACTGGTGAGGTAGATCGCCAGCACGACGACGACGAACGAGCCCACCCGATTGATGAGCGTGGTGCACCACAGGTACCAGTACTGGCGCGGGAGCCCGCCCGCCGTCTCCTGGAGCCATCGACTGATCGTTCGCACCCTGGCAACCTACTTGTAAGGTGCGACAGCTCGATAGCCAATTACTGGCGCCCCGGCCTGGCCGCGCTCCGCGGCCGCCGCCCGGCCCCGACTATCGGCCCTGGTTGGCGACGGCGGCGGCGGCCTCGGCGGCGGCCTCGGGATCGAGGTAGGTGCCGCCCGGGACCAGTGGACGCAGCGTGGTCGGGTCGAGGTCGTAGCGCAGCGGCATCCCGGTCGGGATGTTCAGCGCGGCGATGTCGGCGTCGGAGATCCGGTCGAGATGCTTCACCAGGGCGCGCAGGGAGTTGCCGTGGGCCGCGATCAGCACTGTGGCACCGGTGCGCAGGTCGGGCAGGATCACGTCGTACCAGTACGGCAGCACCCGGGCCAGCACGTCCTTGAGGCACTCCGTGCGCGGCATCAGCTCCGGGGCCAGGCTGGCGTAGCGGGGGTCGCCGGTCTGGGCGTACTCGTCGTCGTCCGCGATGGGCGGCGGTGGGACGTCGTACGACCGGCGCCAGAGCATGAACTGCTCCTCGCCGTACGCCTCCAGCGTCTGCTTCTTGTTCTTGCCCTGCAGGGCACCGTAGTGACGCTCGTTGAGCCGCCAGGACCGGCGGACCGGGATCCAGTGCCGGTCGGCCTCGTTGAGGGCGAGCTCGCACGTGCGGATGCTGCGGCGCAGGACCGACGTGTGGGCAATGTCGGGCAGCAGTCCGTGCTCGCGGAGCAGTCGACCGCCCGCGCGGGCCTCGGCCTCGCCCTTCTCGGAGAGGTCAACGTCGACCCAGCCGGTGAAGAGGTTCTTCGCGTTCCACTCGCTCTCGCCGTGGCGGAGCAGCACGAGGGTGCCCAGACTCATGCATCCATCCTCGCGTACGCCCTCGGTCACCCGCGTCCTGCCCCGGCCCTCGGTGCCTGTCCCGGCCGCCCGCGTCCGGCCTCGGTCCCGGACCTCAGGTCCCCGCAGCGGTGCGGCGTCGGCGCCAGCCGCGGACGGCCCCGAGGCCGGTGGCGAGCAGGGCGAAGGTGGCGATGGCGACGAGGATGACCGTGGCGCCGGGGGCGGTGTCGTAGACGCCGGCGATCCCGACGCCCAGCGCCGAGGCGAGCACGCCGATCGCCATGGCCAGGTACATGGTCGACCGGAAGCCGCGCGTGACGAGTTGGGCGGTGGCGACCGGGACGACCATGAGCGCGCTGACCAGCAGCAGCCCGACCGCGCGCATCGCCACCGTGACCGTCACCGCCGTGGTGACCGCGAGCAGCAGGTTCAGCGCCCGGACCGGCAGGCCGGCCACGTGGGCGTACTCCTCGTCGTGGCAGATCGCGAACAGCCACGGCCGCAGCAGCAGGGTCACCGCGAGCACGAGGCCGCCGAGGACGGCCATGACCGCGAGGTCCGGGCCGGTCGTGGTCAGCGGCGAGCCGAACAGGTAGGCCGTGAGGTTGGCGTTCGTACGCCCCGAGGAGAGGGCCACGAGGAAGACACCGCCCGAGATGCCGCCGTAGAAGAGCAGGGCCAGCGCGATGTCCCCCGAGGCGCGGCCCCGTTGGCGGACGAGCTCGACGGCGACCGCGCCGGCCGCGGCCACGACCACCGCGGTCAGCACCGGGGCGCTGCCGGTGAGCAGGCCCAGCCCCACGCCGGTGAGCGCGATGTGGCCGATGCCGTCCCCGATCAGCGCCATCCGTCGCTGGACGAGGTAGATGCCCAGCGCGGGGGCGATCAGGCCGGTGATGAGCGCACCGAGCAGGGCGCGCTGCATGAAAGCGTACTCGAAGATTTCCATGTGTGTGTCTACTGATCCCAGCCCGGGCCCCAGATCCCGGTTCGGTCGGTGCGGGCATGAGGGTGCACGTGTTCGTGTCCGGGCAGGGCATGGTACCCGGTCGGCTCGGGCACGGCACCGTCGTGGGCAACGCGTCCACTGTGGATGACGATCGCCCGGGTCACCAGCGGCTGCAGCGGGCCCAGCTCATGGGCCACCAGCAGCACCGTGCCGCCGCCGGAGACGAAGGAGCGCAGGGCGTCGGCGAAGGCGTCCTGGCTGGTGGCATCGACGCCGGCCGTTGGCTCGTCGAGCACGAGCAGGTCCGGTTCGGCGGCCAGGGCCCGCGCGATCAGCACGCGCTGCTGTTGTCCGCCGGAGAGCGCGGACACCGGGTCGTCCGCCCGCCGCGTCAGGCCGACCGCCGCGATCGCCCGGGCAACCGCGTCCCGGTCGGCCGGGCGGGGTGGCCGCAGCCCGCGCCGCGCCAGCCGTCCCGCGGCCACGACCTCGCCGACGGTCGCCGGCACGCCCGAGCCCGCGCCGAGCCGCTGGGGAACGTAGCCGATGCGGTGCCGGTGCCGGCGGACGCCCGATCCGGTCGCCCCGAACAGCGCCACCGACCCGGCGACCAGCGGGGCCAGGCCGAGGATCGCCTTGACGAGCGTGGATTTGCCGGAACCGTTGGGGCCCAGGATCGCGACCACCTCGCCGGCCGACACCCGCAGGTCGACCCCGGTCAGCACCGGCGTGCGCTCGTAGGCCACCGTCGCCCCCCGCACGTCGACGACTGGTACCCCCGGTCTGTCGATGACCGGTGTGTCAGCGGGGCTCATCGGGAGCACCCGAGCGCGGGTCGAAGGGCGGCGAGGTTGGCGCGCATTACGGAGAGGTAGTCGCCTGCGGCGCCCGGCGCGAGGCCCTCGATCGGATCGAGGACGGCCGCGTCGGCGCCGACCGCGTCCGCCACCGTCTGCGCCACGGCTGGGCTGATCAGGGTCTCGAAGAAGATCGTCGTTGCCCCGACTGCCCGGGCCGCGTCCACCGCCGCGGCCAGCTCACCCGGGGTGGGCTCGGTGTCGGGGGCCAGCCCGGTGATCGGGATCTGGCGCAGGTCGTACCGGTCGGCGAGGTAGCCGAAGGCCGCATGGCTCACCACGATCTCGCGGCGGGCACAGTCGCGCAGCCCATCGGCGAACTCGCGGTCGAGGGCGGTCAGGTCGGCGCGCAAGCCGGCGGCCCGCTCCTGGTAGCCGGTCGCCCCGTCGGGGTCGAGCTCGGCCAGCGTCGTGGCCACCGCGTCGGCGATCGTGGCGAGCCGAGTCGGATCGAGCCAGACATGCGGGTCGCGGGCCCGCTCAGCGGCTCCGTGCTCCTCGGCCTCACCCGCCCCGCGGTCGTGATCCGTCGTCAGCAGGGGCACCAGCGTCGCCACGTCCAGCGCGGTGACGTCCGCCTGCTGCACCGCCTCGTCGACGGCCGGCTGAAAGCCGTGCAGGTAGAGCACCAGGCTGGCCGTGGACAGCTCGGCGACCTGGCGGGGGGACAGCTCGAGGTCGTGCGGCTCGGCACCCGGCTGCGTCAGGGCGGTCGTCCGGACGCGCTCCCCACCGATGCGCTCGGCCACGAACTGCAGGGGGTAGAACCCGGCCACGATCGACAGCCGGCCGTCGGTCCCCCCACCCGACCCTGACACTTATACACAACTGACCCTGCCG
>JADGGF010000654.1 GCA_019690055.1 Micromonosporaceae bacterium | reverse complement strand
GTCGGTGTGTCGCACCGGTGGTCCGTGCGGTCGCGGCCGGGTGCCGGATGCCGGGCCGACGCTACCGTGGGCCGGTGGAGCTGGTGCGGGAACGGTCGTACGTAGGTGAGGACTGGTACGGCGAGCCGATGACGGGGCGGGCCTTCGTGCAGTGCCGGTTCGCCGACGTGGACATGACCGAGGTGACCACCCGGGGCGTACTATTTGAGGAATGCCAGTTCTTCAACGTACGTCTGAACGCGAGCCGGCACACCGACTCGGCATTCCTCCGGTGCACGTTCCGCCGGAGCCGTCTGTTCGACTCCCACTGGCACGGCTGCAAGCTCACCGGTAGCTCGTTCGTCGACTGCGACCTGCGACCGCTGACCGTCCACGGTGGAGACTGGTCGTTCGTTGGCCTGGCCGGCGCGGACCTGCGGGCCGTCGTGTTCCAGGACGTCCGGATGCGGGAGGCCGACCTGACCGGCGCCAACCTGACGGAGGCCATAATTTCCCATGTGGACCTCTCCGGGGCGACGCTGGCGAAGGCGACTCTGGTCAAGGCCGACCTGCGCGGCAGCGACCTGTCCGCCCTCGACCCGCGGACCTGCGACATCGCGGGGGCCATCATCGACGCCGATCAGGCCGTGGTCCTCGCGCTGACCCTCGGCTTCACCGTCCAGTAAGGACGGTCAGCTTGGCCACTGGCCGGCGCAAGCGCCCGCTCAGCGCTCGTCGAGCCACCCGCGGACCGTCTCGTGCCACGGCGACCAGGCCTGCCACACGGAGCGAGCCCAGTCGAGCTGGGTGGCGGCGCCGGCCCGGACGTCGAAGACGGTGATGTCGCCGAGCGACTCCGGGGGCTCCAGCCAGGGGAAGTCGCGGGTGATCGACGTCAGGAACTTCATTGCCGACTCCGGGGGAGCGTTCCGCTCGAGCACCCGGCACAGGCTCATCAGGTGCTTGGCCACCGATCGCCGCGACTGGGGACCGGGCACCCCGGGGTGCTGCGCGGCGTATGCGTCGACGGCGTACTGGTGGACGGGGCCCAGCGTGAGCAGCTGGGTGTAGGCGGCCCAGCAGGCGGGGGCGCTGCCGATGTACCGATGGACAGGACCGTCGATGTCGTCGACGGTCGCGCCGCACCCGGGGCAGCGGATCTGAGCGGCGGCCATGCCGCCATGCTACCGGTGTCCGCCGTCCGTGCTTCGGGTCCGGACACGGACGCCGTTGGTGAGCTGCGACGGTCCGCAGCCTGCGGCGGAGGAGTACGCGACGTGTGGCTCCGCCCGGCTCAGGCGAGTCAGCCGACAAGGGCCGGGGTGCGGTCCTTCTCGCCGACCGCGCGATCTTTCTGGCCGACAGTCCGCTCCTTTTGGCCGACAGTCCGCTCTTTCTGGCCGACCAGGAGCGACTCGTCGAGCAGGGCGTCGTAGAGGGTGGCACCGGAGAGCTTGTCCATGACGGGGCGGCCGGTGGGCCCCTGACGCCAGATCTTGCTGACGACCGCGTTGGTGAGGTCGGCCTCGGGCAGGAGCAGGTCGAGGCCGACGAAGTCGTGCATGCGGCCGACGATGTTCACCCCGGCCAGACTGTCCAATGTGGCCGGAACGTCGATGGCGCGGCGCTTGCGAACCTTGACCTCGAGCAGCCGGTAGCCCTCCTGCATCGGCGGCTTCTTGCGGTACAGCGCCACGTACCCGCCGTGGATGATGCTCAGGCTCATGGCCGACTCCTCCGGCAGCAGGAGGTAGCACGGAGCGTCGGCCCGGCTGCCCTTGTCCGGCCAGTGAACCACGTCGTTGGGCAGGCCGGTGACCCCGTGCTCGGCGCCGTCGAACCGGATGGCGAGCTCACCGGCGCCGACGTCGGTGCGCGCCCGCACGCCGCCAGCCCCGTCGAGGTCGAACCGGGCGGTCACCCGCATGTCGCGCAGCCAGGCCAGGGGGAGCAGGTGGGTGTTGCCAGTGTCGACCAGCCGCTGCTGCACGGCCGCCGGCGCGTGCCGGGTGTGCTCGCGCAGGTCCACTGCGGCACCCTCGGGTACCCGGACCCGCAGCAGATACCCGGTCGGGCGCCGGTCCGCCAGGCGCAGCGGGTCCTGCCCGGCCAGCAGGAACATGTCCGCGGACGGCAAACCCCACGCCTCGACCTGGTCGTTGGTGAGCGGGGTCCACAGGTACAGGTCCATCGGGTGCGCGTTGACCGCCGGTGACTCCGGCAGCCACGGAATCCCGTGCGGGGCCTGGATTCCCAGCGCCCGCCCGAGGGGGGCGGGACCGGCGGTCGCGCGGGACGTTGCCGGCGCGCCGGAGGCGGCCGACGCGCCCCCGGCGGCTGGGTCGCCGATGGAGGGCAGGTCGCTGGAGGAAGCCAGGTCGCTGGGGGCACCCGCGGCGGTGCCGGGGAGCGC
>JADGGF010000044.1 GCA_019690055.1 Micromonosporaceae bacterium | reverse complement strand
CGTTCGTCGGCTGGGTCTTTTGTTTTTATGACACGGGGCGAGGTCGGTCACATGGTGGTCAACCCCCAGGGCCGGCCCTGCGGCTGCGGATCGCGAGGGTGCTGGGAGACCGAGATCGGCGAGCGCGCGCTGGTGCGCGCGGCCGGGTACGACGGCATCGGTCGGTCCGCGGTGCTGGCTGTCGTCGATGCCGCCGCGCGCGGCGACGCGATGGCCCAGGCCGCCCTGCGCCAGGTGGGTGACTGGCTGGGGTTCGGCGTGGCTAACCTCGTCAACATTTTCAACCCGGAGCTGGTGATCTTCGGCGGCACGCTCAGGGATGTCTATCTCTCGTCGGCCGCCCAGGTCCGCGGCCGGCTCACGCGGATGGCCCTGGTCGCGGCGCGGGAGCACGTCCGGCTGCGGACGCCGAGCCTCGGGGACGACGCGGCCCTGCTGGGCGCGGCCGACCTCGCCTTCGAGCCGCTGCTGCGCGACCCGCTGGAGCTCGCGGCCTAGCGGGGCCGGCTGCAGCAGGGACGGAGTGGTCACGGCGGCCGGCTACCAGCGCGGCGATCGGACAGGGGAGGGCTGAGTCTCCGCTGTCGGCCCCGTACGCTGGCCCACGATGGCGTTGGCGAGCAGCGCGGCCCTCGCGGTCGGTGCGGTGGCGATGGCCGTGGTCGGCCTGCGGGCCTGGCCACTGTGGCGGGCGCTGCGCCGCGTGCGCCCCGCGACCCCGGAGCGTCTGATCGCCGCGGCCCGGGACGGTCGGTTCGACGGGCGCATCGTCGCGCTCGCCGGCGTCGCCAGCGCCGGCCCCGGCGGGCCGCTCGTCTCCGCGATCAACCAGGTGACCTGCGTCTGGCACCGGCACACCGTCCACCGGAGACGGATCTACTACCGCGCCACCGTGGGCGGCGGGGTGTCCCAACGCGGGTCGATCCCGCGACGGGTCGCCCACGCCGCGAGCACGGAACCGTTCCGGCTGGGCGACGTCGAGGTCCGTCCCCTGGGGATGCGCGTGCACCGCCCGCTCGCCTGCGCCCCGCGGATCCTGCCCGCGCTGGCCACCGAGCCGTTCCCGGAGGCGGAGGCGCTGATGGGCCGACCTCCGTACCTCTACCGGCACCGCGAGTGGGTGCTCCGACCGGGGACACCGCTGTTCGTGCTCGGCCAGGTGCACTCCGTCGGTTCCCGTGTGACGCTGCGCCGCCCGAATCGTGGCCCCCACATCATCTCCACTTGGACTGTGCGGCGGCTGCGGGCCTGGTCCGCCATCGTGGCCCTCGGCGGACTCGCGCTCGCCGCCGGCGCGGGGGTCGCGGCGATCGTCATCCTCGTCGTCCACGCGTGAGCGGATACCCCCGCCGTCCGGCCCCGCCGGCGCCGCGGGCGTTGAGCGCGGCGGGAGCCAGGGGCCCGGGAATGCGGGACGGTCGTTGCGCGTTCAACAACCGCGTGGCAGACGTGATCAAGGTCGACATCTGGTCGGACATCCAGTGCCCCTGGTGCTACATCGGCAAGCGCCGGTTCGAAGCGGGCGTGGCCGCCTCGGCGGCCCCGGTTGAGGTCGAGTACCACAGCTTCGAGCTCGCCCCGGACACGCCGCTGGACTTCGTCGGGTCACCGACCGACTATCTGGTGCAGCGCAAGGGCATCCCGCGGGAGCGGGCCGTCGCCATGAACGATCACGTCACCCAGCTAGCGGCCGAGGTTGGCCTCGAGTACCACCTCGACCGGGCCAAGCAGGTGAACACGGTGCGCGCCCACGAGCTGCTGCACTTCGCGAAGGCGTCCGGCCGCCAGCTCGAGCTCGTCGAGCGGCTCTTCCGGGCGTACTTCACCGAGAGCCGCAACCTCGGCAGCGTGGCCGAGCTCGTCTCGCTCGCGGCGGATGTGGGGCTCGACCCCGGCCAGGCCGAGCAGGTGCTGACCGCCCGCACGTACCTGGGCGCCGTCAAGGCGGACGTACGCCAGGCGGCCCGGTATGGCATCCAAGGCGTTCCATTCTTCGTCATCAACGACGAGTATGGTGTGGCCGGGGCGCAGCCGGCGGAGACCTTCGCCATGGTGCTGACCCAGATCGGTGCCCAGAAGCGAGCCCAGGAGGGCACCCAGCAGCAAGCCCAGAGAGGAACATCGGCATGACGGACGAGGCACCGGCCGTACGGCTCACCGTGCTCGGCGACCCGGACGCCGGCGGCGTCTGTGCCGATGGCGTCTGCCTTCTGCCGTCCGTCGCCTCCGGGCCGTCCGTCGTTGCTGGCCCGTCGGCCGAACCCGGGACCGGCCCGGCCGAGGCCCGGCCAGACGGCGACGAGGCCGACCGTCCAATGTGAATGCGGCGAGCCGCCGCTGGCGAGCGTCAGGCGGACGGCCGCGCCTCGCCGGTGTCGGCCAGGGCCTCCAGCGCAGGTAGAGCGTTGGCGATGGCTCGCCGTTGCGCCGGGCTCAACTCGGCCAGGTGGCGAGCCAGGTGGTTGGCTCGGGCGATGCGGGTGTCGAGGACCGTCTGCCGGCCGAGCGGGGTCACCGCTATCAGACTGGCCCGACGGTCGGCGGGATCGTTCGCCCGTCCTACATATCCGCCTTCTTCGAGGGATGTGAGCATCCGGGTCAGCGTCGGTGGCCGTACACCTTCGCGCGCGGCGAGATCCGTCGGGCGCATCGGACCCTCGGCTGACAATGTGGACAGTGCCGACAGGGCGCCCGGTCCCAGGGCACTGGGAACGTCCCGGCGGAGCAACCGGGCCAGCCGCGCCAGCACCCGCTGCAGCCGGGCCGTGAGCTCGGTCGCGTCGGACTCTGTCACGGCCAACCTCCTTTGTGGACGCTTCCGGCGCTGTGGGGGCATCTCCTCATTTGTCATGGTCACCCTGTCGCCGCGACGGTACGCCGGGCCGCGGCCACCGCGCGTTCGGCGGCCTGGCGGGCGGCTCGGGCGGTCCGGGCCCGCCGGGAGGCCTCGTCGAGCGCGGCCCGCAGCCGACTGATCTCATCGGCGATCCGGTCCACCTCATCGTTGGCCGCCCGCTCCTGCTCCCAGGCCGCGGCGAGCGCCGCCTCCGCCTGTGCCAGCCGCTCGAGCGCGGCCTGCTCCTCCGCCCGCCGTCGGCGCTCGAGCTCGGCCTGCTCGTCGGGCGCGGTCGCGCGGCCCTCCGGGCCGGTCCGCCCCTGCGGTGGGCGGGCGGACGGTTCGGGGGCCTCCCGCCGGGCCGCGGATCGGCTGGTCAGGGCCGACGTCGCGCCGGAACCGTCGCCGAAACCGGTGTAGGAGAGCGCCTTCACCACGCGACCGGACCGGACCAGGTGGGCGGCGGCCGGGTCGGCCATCGCGGCCGCCAGCGTCGCCTCCGCCTCGGCGAGCTGCGTGGCCGAGGGCGGCGCGGCCCCCGCCTCGGCGGCCAACGCTCGGCATTGCGCCAGGGCGTTGCTGAGCACGGTGCGCCGCTGGGCGGTCAGGGCGCGCAACTGCGCCGCCGAGACCGTTCCCTGGGCCGCGCGGATCTGTTCGCCCAGGTCGATCAGCTCGGTGACGACATCGGGTCGGCGCAGGGCGAGCAGGTTCACCAGGTACGCACCCTGCGTCGGCCGCTTCAGGGCGGCCAGCTGGCGGGCGGCTGCCACGTCCCCCTCGGCCCGAGCCTGGGCCACCGCGGCGTCGCGCGCGGCCGTGAACATCGGGGGCGGCACCGCGTACAGCTCGTCGCCGATGTCGTCGACCGATCGCATCTACTCATTACACCCGGCCCGGCCTGTGGTCCGTCACTGACATATATGCCGGATAAGTCGGGTTGCACCGTACCTGGACATGAGCCATTCAGTTGGGGAATCGTGTCCGAATGGTCAGCGTGGGTTCCGCAGCGCCGGACCGGGGACCACGATAGGGAGCGTTCGCGGACGGCCAGCGGCGACGCGCCGCTGCGCTGTGTCGTTGAGGCGGGGTAAAGGAGCACAGGAGGTGGCGACGCCGACGAGGGTGGGCAGCCGGAGAACGGCGTCCGACGCCGAGCTGGCCGGCGCCCCGACGCGGATGCCGTACGTTCGCCGGGTCGTGGTCATGATCTGCCTGGTGACGGTCGTGGTGGTGTTCGGCGCCGTGGTGCGTCAGTCGTGGAGGGCGACGTCGCAGGCCGCGGAGGTCGTCCGGCTGGAGGCCGCGGGCGCCGCGATGATGCACCCGATGACCACGCTGCTCACCGAGCTCGTCACGGCCCAGTCAGCGGCGGTGCGCGGCAGCGACGTCAACCAGACCAGCGTCCGCTCCGCGCTGGACAGTCTGCAGGACGCCGACGCCCAATACGGGGCGGCGCTGCAGACCACCCAACGCTTGAGTGATCTGTCCGCGCAGATTGAGGCGGCGTTCCAGGCGGGCGAGACGGGCCGGGCCGCCTATCAGCGCTACTCGGCAGTGATCGACCTCGCCATCGACCTGATCCGGGCGATCGGGGACTCCTCCCATCTGGTGCACGATCCCGATCTCGACTCGTACTACCTGATGGACGCCGCGATCGTGCGCCTGCCCGACGCGATGGTCTACGCCGGCCGGGCGGCGGACCTGGTCGCGCTCGCCGCGCCGGGCACCGAACTGACCGGAGAGGACGCGGTCCGGGCGGCGGTCGCCCGGTTCAACGTGTCCAGCGACGCGCAGTTGGTCAGCGTGGGCTTGTTGACGAGCGTCGACTCCACGGAGCGCTCGGAGCTGGGATCGAACATCGTCGAGCAGCTCGATTCTTTCCGGACCGCGGCCGATGCCTTCGCACCCCCGACGATGCTGCAGGAGCTCGCCACCGCGGTGCAGGCGGGGGCGATGGCGGAGAACGCGAGTCGGGTCTTCGCCGCCGCGCAGTCGTTGGCCCACCTGCTGCTCAGCGAGCTGCAGGCGTTGCTCACGGTGCGCGCGGAGGTCCTGGCCCAGCAGCAACGGCTCACCGCCATCGCGACCGTGGCCGGCACGGTGGTGGTGGTCGTGGTGGCGTGGCTGGTCGTGTTCCCCGGCCGACGCCGGGCCGTCGACGGTGGGCCGGGCGACACCGGTCCGACGCCCGGGCGCGGGTCGACGGTGGGCGAGGAGGCGGCGGTCGGCCGATTTGCCGTGGACAGGCGCGGCGACCCCGGACGCATCGGCGCGGCCATCTCCGGCTCCGGCCGCGACGCTGAGAGCGGTCCGGCCGCCTCGGGCTTCGCGGGTCACGGAGCACGGAGCGTCCATGCTCGGTAGGCTGCGCATCCGCCAGAAGCTGGCGGTTCTGCTCGCGATCCCGCTGAGCGTCGTGGCCCTCGTGATGGCCGCGCTGACGGTCGACCGGGTCAGTGGGGCCCGCACCTACGCCGCCACGGCCGAGACAGCGTTGGCCGCCCGTGAGGTCGGCGGTCTCATTCAGACCCTGCAGCAGGAGCGCCTGCTCGCTCTTGCCTACCTGGTCATCCCCTCGTTCGATCGCAGTGCCTATCTGCGCGAGAGCCAGACTGCGATCGATGAGGCCACGCGGCTGGCGGCGCAGCCGCGAACGGCCGCCATCATGGAGCGGGCCGGCCGGTGGTCGCTCCGGGGTCTCGACGAGCTGCGGCATCGGGTCGCGGAGCGCACGGCCTCGCCGATCGTGGCCTACTACGCCTACCGGTCGGCCATTGTGGGTCTCATCCAGGCGCTCGATCTTGCCCGGCTGGAGGCGGCGGACGCCAAAGGTCTGCGCGAGGTGCTCGCGCTCGATGCCCTGATTCACGCCAACGAGGAGGCGAGCAGCACCGGAGCCATCCTCGTGGGCTCGATCGGTGGCGCCGGGTTCACGAACGTGTTGCTCCGCTCGGCGGTCGAGTCCGAAGTGCTCCATCTGACGCGTTTCCGCGAGCTCGCCGATCGAAGCGAGGCGAGCCTGGTCGACAAAGTGCTCCGCAGTGAGGCGGCGGAGCGGCTGCGTTCGCACATCGATATGGCCCTGGCTGGCGGGCCGCGGCCCAGCGCCGACGTCTCGGATGTGCTGTCGGCGGCGCTCTCGTACACCGGCCTGCGTCGTCTCGCCCAGGACCGCGTCGCCCGCGACGTCGCCCAGGCGGCCCGGCGTGACGCGACCGCCGCCACCACCGCCGCCGTCGTGGTGGCGGTCGGCGCCACGCTGCTGTTCCTCGGCGTCGCGGCGCTCGCGGTCATGATCGGACGTTCGATCGCGGCTCCGTTGCGGCGACTCACCCGCGCGGTCGGCGCGGTGGCCGAGCTGTCCCGGGCGGAGCTCGTCCGGGTCGCCGACTCCGAGGAGCTCGACCGGGCACCGCCCGAGCTGGCCTCCGTCGAGGTCGACAGCGACGACGAGATCGCCGAACTCGCCGACGCGGTCAACCGCGTCCAGTCCACCGCGGCGAGCCTGTTGGAGCGGCAGGCCACGGCCCGGGCCAATGTCGCCACGATGTTCGCCAACGTCTCCCGGCGGACCCAGAACCTGGTGGACCGGCAGCTCCACCTGATCGACGACCTGGCCCGCCAGGAGTCCGATCCACAGGCCCGGGAACGGCTGCTGCACCTGCAGAGCGTGACCACCCGGCTGCGGCGTACGGCGGACTCGCTGCTCGTGGTCTCGGGCACGATCGACCAGCAGATCAACGCCATGCCGGCCCGGCTGGCCGCCGTGATCGACTCCGCTCGCCGGGAGGTCGACGGTGCCCAGCGGATCGAGATCGCCGACGGCCTGCCGGACCTCGCCGTCGCGGCTGAGATCGTCAGTGACCTGCGGCTGCTGATCGCCGAGCTGCTGGAGAACGCGGTGAGCTTCACCCCGCCGGGCTCGCGGATCGAGGTGCGCGTCAGCTACGACCGGCAGCGCTCGTACGCCGCCGACTGCACAGTGATGATCATCGACCATGGTCTGGGCATGAGCCCGGCCCGGATGGAGGAGGAGAACCGGCGTCTCATCGAACGCGAGCGTCTCGACGTTGCCCCGACCCGCGTGCTGGGCCTGTTCGTGGTCGGGCGGCTTGCTCGCCGGCACGGTCTGACCGTCCGGTTGGAACCCACCCCGGGCCGGGGGGTGACCGCGGTGGTCCGCATCCCGGCGCGCTGGCTCGCGCCGGCGTCGGCCCCGAGCGGACCGGCCGGGCTCGGCGTCGTGCCGCCGCTCGCGGTCGCCGCGATCGAGAGCGCCGCGCGGTCGGGACCGTTCCCGTGGCTCACCGCTCGCTCCGGTCCGCGGACCCCCGACGCGGCGTCGGCGACCACCGCACCGACCGTTCCCACACCGACCGTTCCCGCACCGGCCCTCGCCGCCCCGGTGCCACCCGACGCGCCCACCGTCCCGGTGGCCCCTGGCGCACCCACCGCGCCGGTGCCGCCCGGGGCACCCGCCAGGCCGGTTCCGTCGTCCCGGCCGGCCGCGGCCGGTGTCGCGGCGGCTGGGCGGGCCGGGCCATCCACTCGAGCGGCCGCGAGACCGGTCCGCACCCGTGACCCGGAAGCGGAGCGAGCCGCGCTGGACGCCTACGCCGCGGGACTGGCCCGGGCGGCCGCCGCGTCAGAGCCCGGGCCATCGGATCGGACCACCGGCGCTGCCGCGGGCGACCCACCTGCCCCTATCCTTGACGAGACCTCCCCCCACACCGTTCCGGCATCGACCCTTGTGGAGAGGCATTCATGACTGCCGTTCAGCATCAGCTCAGTACCGAGGCCCAGCAGTTCAACTGGCTGGTGAACCAGTTCGCGGGGAACACGCCGGAGGTGATCGACGCCATCGCCGTGTCGGCCGATGGGCTCCTGATCGCCATGTCCAACAAGCTGGACCGCAACAACGCCGACCGGCTGGCAGCGATCACGTCGGCGGTCATCAGCCTCGCCCACGGCGCAGGAAAGGTGTACGAACTCGGCGAGCCCAACAAGGTCATCATCGACCTGGATGGCGGCTACGTGCTGGTCAGCTCCATCAGCGCGGGCGCCACGCTCGGCGTGCTCGCCACCCGTCAGGCCAACCTCGGTAACCTGGCGTACGAGATGGCGGTCTTCGCCAACCGGGCCGGTGAGATCATCTCGCCGCAGCTCATCGAGGAGCTAAAGAGCTCGATCGCTGGCACGGGCTGACCGTTACGGTCCGCTGACCCTTACTGTCCACAGTGGTCGATGCCGTTGACGGTGTCGGCTGCTCAGATCTGCCCGGCTGCGGGACCGTATGGTCGGCCCAGCGCCGCGAATAACGGCGTTGTCACTGACGCGGTAACGCAGTCGCTGACACAAACAACGCTGTTTTCCGGAACGCTGTTTCGACGCGCCAGACTCGTCCGATGCTGCAGAGTCTGAATAATGGGACTTTCTTCGCGACGTCGAACGAGTCGTACAGTTTACGTGGCCATGGCATTCAATTTTCTCCCTTTTTCTATTTAACGCTCTAATCCCAGGCGCGCAACGGATCGCATATGTAACAGTCCTCTACCAATTCGGCGATCATTGACACGTATCGTGCGTGATGACGTACCGTGAGCACGAGACGCAGCTCGCCCCGCTGCTCGATGTCAGATCGGGTAACTCCCTGATCTGTTGACTGCTCTGTGTGTGCAGTTGTGCATTGGGATAAGTCAATCAACGCCGTTACTCCGTCTCGGCTCGCTCGTTGCCCCTACCGGGAGCGCGCCGCGCGACGCGCATCGGGGTGCGGCGTGCTGGTTGACACGACGGCGCCCGCGCGGCGCACCGCCGGGCACAGTGGTGAGGGGAGGGCGCGGTGGACGACCAACCTGTGGGACGGCGGGTGGCCTTGCTGAGGACCCAACGCCGCATGTCGCAGCAGGTTTTCGCGGATCTGTTGGGTAAGTCGAAGAGCTGGGTGGACAAGGTCGAGCGGGGAGTGCGCCGGCTTGACAAGTTCTCCACCATTGCAGAAATTGCGAATGTTCTTAATGTTGACGTATCCGTGCTGATGGATGGTAGCTCCGGCCCGTCCCACCGGACTCGTGCATCCCGCGGCACGCCGGGGGTCGATGTCACCGAGATTCGGGCGGCCCTCGAGCGTTACGACAAGATCAGCGGTCCCGTCGCCCCGTCCACGACGCCCCTCAGCGAGCTGCGCAAGGCCGTCGATCACGCCTGGATGGCCTTCCAGCACGCCAACTACGTGGCCCTGGCCAAGATGCTCCCCAAGCTCATCCGCGACGCGCAGACCGCCGGCAGCGGCGGCGAGGGCGACACCGCCCGCAGCGGCGCGTACCTGCTCGCGGAGGTGTACCAGATCGCCTCGTCGACCCTGCGCAAGTTGGGTGAGCACGACCTGGCCTGGCTGGCCGCGGACCGCGCGACGATGGTGTGCCAGCGGGCCGGCGACGAGTTGCTCGCCGCCCTCGCCACGGACCAGGTGGCGGCGGCGCTCTCCGGACTGGGTCGGGTCCGTCCCGCGTTGGAGATCAGCATGACGGTGGCCAACCAGGTCGCGCCCGAGGACACGCACGACGCGACGCCGCAGCGCCTGTCGGTGTACGGCATGGTGCTGCTGCGCGGAGCGCTGGCGGCCGCCCGGCTGGGCGACGGCTACACCGTGCGCGAGCTGCTCGCCGCGGCGGAGGCGGTGGCGAAAGAGGTCGGCGACGAGAACTTCTACTGGACGTGCTTCGGCCCCACCAACGTGGCGCTGTTCCAGGTGGCCGCCGAGGTCGAACTGGGCGAGGCGGCCCGGGCGCTGCGGACCAGCGATGGAATCGACCCGGACGGTTATGCGGCGATGCTGCCCGAGCGGCGGGCCAGCCACCTGCTCAACGTCGCGCGCGCCTACACCCAGGTCGGGGACCTGCAGCGGGCCGCGGAGTCCCTGGTTGAGGCGGATCGGTTGGCGCCCAACGAGGTCCGGTGCCGCCCGGTCGCCCAGGAGCTGGTCGTCGACCTCATGCGGCGCACGGGTAACCCACCGGTCCCCGGTCTGATGGAGATCGTCGACCAGATCGGTCTGTCGGCCACGGCCGGCGCACCACGCTCCTGACCTTGGTAGCCTCGGCACTCGTGAACATCGGCCGCGTCGTGGCGGCGATCGAGGCGCGGTACCCGCCGAGCACCGCCGAGGAGTGGGACCGGGTGGGTCTCGTCGTCGGCGATCCAGACCAGACCGTACGGACCGTCCTGCTCGCGGTCGACTGCGTGCAGGCGACGGTGGCCGAGGCGGAGACGGCCGGCGCCCAGCTCATGGTGGTGCACCATCCGCTGTTGCTGCGGGGTGTCCACTCGGTCGCCACGACGACCTACAAGGGCTCGCTCGTGCACCGCCTGATCCGGGCGGGCATCGGCGTCTACACGGCGCACACGAACGCCGATCTCGCGATGCCGGGGGTCGGTGACGCGCTCGCGGCCCGGCTGGGCCTGCGCGACGTGCGACCGCTGCGCCCCGATGTGCCTCACCCGGGCCGGGTCGGTCGGCTCGAGCCCCCGGTGCCGCTGCGCGTGCTGGTGGACGAGGTCGCCCGTCGGCTGCCCGCCACCGCGGTCGGGGTGCGGGCGGCCGGCGACCCTGACCGGCTGATCCGGACGCTCGCCGTCGTCGGGGGCTCCGGCGACGCGTTCCTCACCGACGCCACGGCGGCCGGCGTCGACGCCTACCTCACGGCGGACCTGCGCCACCACCCGGCGAGCGAACACATCGACGCGGGCGGGCCGGCCCTGCTGGATGCTCCACATTGGGCGACGGAACGGCCATGGCTCGACGCGCTCGCCGACGAGCTACGGGCCGACCTGGGCGTGACCGTCGTGGTCTCGGACGTGGTGACCGACGCGTGGACCGTGCACGCGCCGGCATCGACGCTACGATCAACGTCGCTCGTGTCCCCACCGGCCTCGTCCTAAGGAGCACCTGTGAAGGCCGACCCGCAGTCGCAACGTCGCCTCCTGGAACTGGCGGAGCTTGATACGTCGCTCGCTCAGCTGGCCCACCGGCGGCGGACGCTTCCGGAGCACGCCGAGCTGGAGCGGTTGGATCGCCAGATCGTGGACCTGGAGGACGAGCGGGTGCGGGCCCAGGTCGCGGTGGACGACCTGGACCGCGACATCGCCCGGGTCGACCGGGACGTGGAGCAGGTGCGCCAGCGGGCCGACCGTGACCGCGCCCGGCTCGACGCCGGAACGGGTCCGCCCAAGGAACTGGAGGCGCTGCAGCACGAGCTGGGTACGCTGGCCCGCCGCCAGCGGGAGCTGGAGGACGCCGAGCTGGAGCTCATGGAGAAGCGCGAGCAGGCTCAGTCCCAATTGGACGATGTCCTGAGCCGGTTGGCGTCGGCCCGGGACGCGCACGCCCAGACCGTGCAGCGACGCGACGCGCTCCTCGCCGACATCGACAAGGACACCGAACAGAAGACGGCGGCCCGGGGGCCGCTCGTGGCCTCGCTGCCGGCCGATCTCGTGGCCCTGTACGAGAAGGTGCGTGAGTCGACGGGAATCGGCGCGGCGCTGCTGCGGCACGGCCGGTGCGGTGGCTGCCGCCTGGAGCTGTCCGGCTCGGAGAAGGCCCGGCTCCGCTCCGCGGCACCCGACGAGGTCGTCCAGTGCGAGGAGTGCCGCCGCATCCTCGTCCGGACCGAAGAGTCTGGCCTGTAGACGTGGCTCGAGCGCGACGGCTGCGCGTCGTCGTCGAGGCGGACGGTGGCGCCCGCGGCAACCCGGGGCCGGCCGGCTGGGGCGCGGTGGTGCGCGAGGCCGCGACCGGAGAGGTGCTCGTCGAGCTCGGGGAGAGCATCGGCGTGGCCACCAACAACGTGGCCGAGTACCGCGGTCTCATCGCCGGCCTGCAGCGCGCGGCCGAACTGGGCGCGGTCGAGGTCGAGGTCCGCATGGACTCCCGGCTCGTCGTCGAGCAGATGTCCGGGCGGTGGCAGATCAAGAATCCGGGCCTGCGGCCGCTGGCGGCGCAGGCGGCATCGCTTGTGTCCCGGTTCGAGTCGGTCCGGTTCACCTGGGTCCCGCGGGAGCAGAACCAGGCCGCCGACGCCCTCGCCAACGCCGCCATGGACGCGGCCGCCGCTGGAGTCAAGCCTGATGTCAGCCAGGACGCCCTTCTGCCGCCCGGCGCCCAGGAAGGACACCCTCCGGACACGAGTCGTCGTGAGCCGCGCCCCCCTGCCCCCAGTGGGGCAGCGAGCGCACCTCCGAAGCGGTGGATGCCACCACCCGAGACCGGAGCGGCCCGCCTGCTCCTGGTCCGCCACGCCAGCACCACGCTGACCGAGCAGCGGCGCTACTCGGGCCGGGGCGACGTTCCGCTCAGCCCGGAGGGCGAAGCCCAGGCGACGGCGACGGCGCAGCGGATCGCGGCCATGCTGGCGCGATCCGGCGGCGCGTCGTCACCCGTCGTGGTGACGTCGCCGCTGACGCGCTGCCGGCGCACGGCGCAGGTCATCGCCGATCGGATTGACGCATCGGTGCTCGTGGAGGACGCCCTCACCGAGTGTGACTTCGGGGCGTGGGAGGGCCTCACGTTCGCCGAGGTGCGCCAGGTGTGGCCCGAGGAGCTCGACGCCTGGCTCGCCTCACCGCAGGTCGCGCCACCCGGTGGCGAGTCCTTCGCCCAGGTCGCCGCCCGGGTAGCGCCGGCGATCGCCCGGCTGACGGCCGAGTACGCCGGGCGGGTGGTGGTCGTGGTGACCCACGTGACACCCATCAAGCTCGTCCTGCGCGACGCGCTGCAGGCCACGGACGCCCTGCTGCACCGGCTCTACCTGGACGCCGGGGGCATCTCCGTCGTCGATTACTGGCCCGACGGCGGGGTCGCCGTGCGTACGGTCAACGACACCGCTCACCTGGCCGGGTGAGCGGCCCGGATTCACCGGGACGCACGTCACTGTGATCGGCGGCGTCGGCCCACCGTCGTGGCCGATCTCACAGCGCGCGGACCAGCAGGACGACGCCGACGACCGTGCCGATCGTCACGATGAGCGCCCGCAGGAGGCGCGGGGACAGCCGGGTCAGCACGCGCGCCCCGAGGTACCCGCCCGCGACGGTGGCCGGCGCCAGCACCGCGACCGCGACCCAGTCGACCGGTCCGAACACGGCGAACGCGACGACGGTGACGAGACCGGACACGGCGGAGATGGCGTTCTTGAGGGCCGAGACGTACCGCAGTGACTCGTCGAGCACGAGCGCGAGACCGGCGACGAGCATCACCCCCAGCGCGGCCCCGAAGTAGCCGCCGTACGCCGATCCGAGAAACACGAGGGCATGCAACGCGAGCGTCTGCTGTTGTTGCGTGAGGTCACGCGGATGGCCGACCAAGGCGCGGATGCGCTGCTGGAACGCCAGGGCCGCGGTGGCGCCGAGGATGAGGAACGGCACCACGAGCTCGAACGCGCGGCCCGGGGTGGCCAGCAGGAGCGCGCACCCGGCCGCGGTACCGATGATCGAGGTCGGCAGCAACGACAGCAACACGCGCCGGCCCCGTCGCCGGGCGAGGTCGGCGAGGTCGCGCCGGCTGCCGACGACGCTGGCCACGTAGCCGGGGGATACGCCGAGCGAGTTCGTCACGTTGGCGGCCACCGGCGGCAGCCCCAGCGCAACCAGCGTGGGGAACGTGATCAGCGAGCCGCCACCAGCGAGCGCGTTGACGGCGCTCGCCGCGAAGCCGGCGAGCAGCAGGAAGAACACGTCGATGAGGCTCATGGCTCATCGACTTCGCGGTGCGGGTCCATCGCGTCGTATCCTGGCAGGCACGGCGGACGAGCCGGTCGGGCGGTCGCGTCGGTGCACTCCTCGGTCCGCCGAGGGGGCATCGCCGAGGAAGGTCCGGACTCCACAGGGCAGGGTGGTTGCTAACAGCAACCCGGGGTGACCCGCGGGACAGTGCCACAGAAAACAGACCGCCACCGCAGCCTCGGCTGCGGGGGTAAGGGTGAAACGGTGGGGTAAGAGCCCACCAGCACCTCGGGTGACCGGGGTGGCTCGGTAAACCCCACCCGGAGCAAGGCCAAAAGGGCCGGTCGCGAGGCCGGCCTGCGCAGGCGTTTGAGGGTGGCCCGCCCGAGCCTGCGGGTAGGCCGCTGGAACCTGTCGGCGACGGCAGGTCGAGATGGATGACCGCCCCCCGCTCCGGCGGGGACAGAATCCGGCCTACAGACCGACTCGTCCGCCGACTCCTGCCGGGCAGGAACGCACGAGCGCCAGATCGGAGCGCGCACCGGCAGCTACCAGCGGCATGGTCGACCGGGCGGCCCGCGATATCGCAGGCTCGCGCCCCAGAGCGCAGATCATACATGCTGGCACATATTCGGTTCTGATACTGGCGCGCCCCGAGCACGCGCCCGCTGACGGCATACGGTCGACGATGCACCTGGTATCGATTGTTCGATCTCTATCACATGGCCTGATGAGGGTCGGGCACGAGGACGACGACGAGCACGACGACGGCCAGGAACGCGATGAGGCCGAACCGTACGGCGATCACAAACCACGCCGGCACTGGGTGGCGCTCGCGACCCGACCGCGGATCGACCACCCGATCGTCGAAGCCGCGACCGGAGACGAGCCGCCACCACGCCGCCCCGAGCAGGACGACGCCGGCGGCGAGAATGGCCGGGCCGGGGATCTGCAGGACGACCTGGGACCAGAGCAGGCTGGGAACGATCGCGGTGGCGATGCACGCCGTGAAGGCGGAGAGGAGCCACCCGGTGCGGTGGCGCAGCCCGGGCCGCAGCACGAGCTGGGCTGCGGCGACGATGAGTGCCGGGGCGAGCACGATGGTCAGGAGAGCGCCGAGCGTGACCTCGCCCGCGTGGCCGTGGGCGGTGGCGTCCACTCCGGAGAGCACGCCGAGGGTCCCGGCGACGGTGGCCGCGCTCCGCCACGCCGTGCGCCACCACGGCATTTGTTGTGCCGGCGGGACCTTCCCGAGCCCGGCGGCACGCCTGGCCGCATAGTCCACGGGGTCGCCGAACGCCTCCGCCGGGGTCTGGCCGCTATCCACGCAGTGGGCGTCCACCTCGGCCAGCGCCTCGCCGATCTGCGGCCCCGGCACCTCCCGCAGGCGCAGCTCCACCACGAACGCCTCGCGCCATCCGTCGCTGGTCATGTCACCTCCTCCGATCGAGGGACGACTCGCCACGTCCCCGCCACGAACCTTTCCCACAACCGCGCCCGCGCCCGTAGCTCGCGGCGACCGGCGGCGGTCAACACGAAGTACTTACGACCGGGACCACCCTCGCCCGCGTGCCACGAGGAGCTCACCAGCCCCTCGCCCTCGAGCCGGGCGAGCAAGGGGTAGAGCGTGCCTCCCTTCACCGTGCCCAGGCCGGCCTCGGCGAGACGCCCCGCGATGGCGTAGCCGTACGTCGGGCCATCCGCGAGCACGCCGAGCACGCACAGCTCAAGCACGCCCCGTAGCCACTCGCCCGGCCATCGCACCTCGCCCATGAAGTAGATCGTATGCCTATCTAGTCAGTCTGTCTATCTAGCGGCCGTCCGGGAACGGACCGCGACGCGGGTCGGGTGTTACCGTGCGTCGACGATCCAGCGCAGGGGTCGGGGCACCGAAGGGGGCAGTGCTGCGAAAGGGCAGTGCAGCGAAGGGGGCAGTGCAGCGA
>JADGGF010000653.1 GCA_019690055.1 Micromonosporaceae bacterium | reverse complement strand
TCCGGCTCAGGTTGTTCGACGTCGGCGGGAGGACCCTCAGCGCTCACGCCACGCCGGGACCGTCGAGGAAGTGGCCGACCAGCAGCAAGTCAACCGCAACGAGGCAAAGGCAATCGGTCGCCGGTACAACATGCCGCTGCTGTTCATTTCCAATACAGACGACGAACAGGCGGCAATGCAGCTTGCCCACTGGGGGGAGGGGCTGCGGTGAGTACTTCATTACCCATGGCGCACCTCGTTGAGATCCGATCGTGCGATCCAACGGCAGACATCGAACAGATCGTCGATGATCTGCGGGAGCAGAAGCTCGGTCGCCCGGTGGGTACGCTCTCGGGCTTCCCGGCCGGATTGTTCGAAGTGCAGCATGGCGATCTTGACGAGCTGCTTCGGGCTGTCGACCGGTACGGATGCCAGGTCCAAGTCGTCGAACTGGGCCACTACTACGAGGCCAAGAGATTGACGCCGGCGGGCCTTCTCGCGCTGCTGGCCAGCTGTGCCGCCGTCGGCGCCCTGGCCGTCGGCGCGGCGGAGGTCGAACGGGCCGCGCAACGACGGCGCCTGGATCTTCTCATCGTGTGCACGGACGCGGACGCCGATTACCGGGCCCGCATCGACGCCATTGTTGCCTCGACGAGATACGCCGGTCCCCGTATAGTCACCCGGCTTTCACCGCTCGAGCTCGGCCGAGCGGCCGGAGTCAAGCGTGCATCGTGCATCGGTCTTGTTCGTACTCGCGCGCGTAATCTTTTGACCGACAGGTAGGTCGATATCGGGGCTGCGCCGTCTCATCCCTACCCGGCTCATCCTCATCGGCGCGTATCAGCGCCTCAACAGCCGAAGTAACGCTACCAAAGGACAACGCCGTGGACAACGCACTCGTCGCGCCGGTGACGCTTCATCGGCTCTTCGCCATCGGACACGGCTGCCGTGGGAACCTCATGGACAACGGCGCACTTGTCGCGCGCACCCGCGAAGCGGTTGAGCGGGGTGGGCTCCTCGTGGTCAGCGATGTCGTGCACACCTTCGTCCCCCACGGTCTCACGGTCGCCCTCGTCCTGGCGCAGTCGCACGTCGTTCTGTCGACCTGGCCGGAACTCCAGGTGGCCACGGCGGACATCGCCGCCTGCGCTGAGGCCGGTTCCACGCGGTTGGTCTGGGCGTCATTGGTGGAGTACCTGCGGCCGGAGCGCGAGACGACGGTGACCGAGTCGATCGTGCTCGGCCCGCCGACGGCCCGCACGGGCTTGATCTTCCATGATCGGGTGGGATCGGTGTCGCTGCAGCAGCACCGATCCCACCCGATCATTGAGTAGGCCGGTGGGCTGGGCTACGAGGTGTGGGTGTTGGGCAGGTGGGGGCCGAGGTATCCGATGTAGACACGACCGTCGACCGCAGTGGCGTCGTGGTAGTACAGCCGGGGGGTGTCCCTATGACGGTTGTCAAGTGGCGAGGCGAGGTTGGTAGGGCTTCTTGTCGCGGAGCATCGCGAAGAGGACGTCGCAGCGGCGCCGGGCCAGGCAGATGATGGCGGCGTTGTGCTTCTTGCCCTCGGCACGCTTGCGGTCGTGGTAGGCCCGCGATGCCGGGTCCTTGAGCGAGGCGAACGCGGCGAGGAAGAACGCCCGCTTGAGTTGCTTGTTGCCGCCCCGCGCGGGGTGCTCGCCGCGGATCGATGTGCCGGAGCGGTGGGTGACGGGCGCGATGCCAGCGTAGGCGGCCAGGTGGCCGGGCGTGGGGAAGGCGGCGCCGTCGCCGACCTCGAGCAGGATGCGGGCTGCGGTCCTGATCCCGATGCCTGGCATGGAGATCAGGACCTCGGCAAGAGGGTGATCATCGAGGATCCTCTCTACCTCCTTGGTCAGCTCGGCCCGCCCGCGCCGGCAGCGGCCTCCTCCACCACGCTTGTCATCCAGAAGCCTCCTCAGTAGACTGTCCACTAGGGACTTACACCGTCTACTTTACACTCCCGCTTCAGACCGCGACTACACCTCGATTCTGAAGAGCCGGTAAACCGAACGGGTGAGTAAGTGTCGGCCCGAGCCAGACAACTTGGGCGGTGGGAGCTGCGGACCGCGTGTCTGCTCCGCCTAGGGCGAGGGTCGCGGACGGAGTTGGGCTTGCCAGGCCTGGGCTTGGCGGACAGCGGCATGGTCGGGGCCGAGCCGCTCGACGAGCAGGGGGAAGAGGGCGTCGCACTCGGAGGCGGCGCGCCGGGTGTCGCCCGAGGCGATGAGCAGGCGGGTGAGGTCTCGGCGGAGGTCCAGAACCGACGGGTCGTCGCCAGCGGCCGCGATCGCGGTGTCGAGCAGGTCGATTGCTTCGTCGAACTCATTCGCGGCCGCCAATCGCTCTGCTTCCACCCGGGCCTGGCGAGGCGGCAGCGCGCGAGCGCCGCCG
>JADGGF010000652.1 GCA_019690055.1 Micromonosporaceae bacterium | reverse complement strand
CGCCGGCCTGGCGCGTGGAGCTGCGGGCGGGCTTCGAGAAGTGGCTGCGCGCGGCGCGGGAGGCTCCGGGCGACCAGGTCGTCATCATGTTCTCCGGCACGACGTTCGTCCAGGAACACCGGGCCAACCGACCGATTCGGCTCACCAACGTGTATCTGCAGCGCGGTTGCCCGGTCTTCTTCAATTACTACCGGAGTAATGACCGGGAGGCGCTGCCGCAGCATCCCGATCCGCGGCTTTTTCAGAGCCCGATCGACGCGACGCAGTCGTTCCTCGATGATCTGCTGACGGCCGATTTCGGCGACAAGAAGAAGATGTTCTTCGTCTCGTTCCCCCACGAGATGATGGTGCGCTACATGCTGCTGGCGGCTCAGCTCGGCTGGGTGACGATCTACGATGTCCGCGACGACTGGGAGGAATTCGCCAAGGTCGGCATGGCCAAGTGGTACGTGCCGGGCCACGAACGCTACGTGGCGAAGTTCGCCGATATCGTCACGGCCGTCTCCCGTCCGCTGGCCCGGAAGATGGAAGTGATCTCCGGTCGCGAGGTGCACGTCTCCGCCAACGCGTTGGACACCCGGTTCCCCCGTCCGTCCGGTCCCCGCGAGCCCGCCCGGCCACCCGTGATCGGGTACTTCGGCCATCTGACCGAGAAGTGGTTCGACTGGCCACTGCTCATCGCGGCCGCGGAGCGGTATCCGACCTATCGCTTCGAGCTCGCCGGGCATCAGTACCCGAAGGACCTGTCCCTTCCGGGCAACGTCGAGTTGCTCGGCTTGGTCGGGCATGCGGAGCTGGCCGAACGCAGTCGCCGGTGGTCGGTCGCCTTGATTCCGTTCAAGAACGGCCCGCTGGCCGATGCGGTCGACCCGATCAAGATATACGAGTATCTGCATCTTCGCCTTCCCGTGCTCGCCACCTGGTTCCCGCAGTGCCGTGACTACCCGGGGACGACGATCACGGAAGGGCGGGAGGAGTTCATCGACCAGCTCGGCCAGCTCGTCGGCCGCGAGGTGCCCGAGGACGAGGTGGCGGCCTGGCTCGCTCGCAACACATGGGAGGACAGGGTCGACCAGTACTCCGCGCTCGCCGAGGAGGTCAGGCGTCGGGGACGCGGCCCGCTGAAGACACTGGTGGGAGGCGCCCTATGAGCCGGCCGCGCATCGCGTTCTGTTACCGGTACGGTCTGCTGGGTGGAGTCTCCGCGCAGCTGCTCAACCGCTATCCGTACCTGTCGCGCGAGTACGACGTCACGATTCTCTACGAGTCGGATTACGGTATGGCGACCCGGTTTCCGGCCGGGGTCGCGCGCGTCACGCCGACCGAGGCGAGCATCGTCGCGGCGCTGCGGGAGATCAAGCCGGACATCACCGTTGTCATCGATAGTCCCATATTTTTGGATGCATGGCGGAATGCGGGCGCGCCCGGCCGCCTCGTCCTCGAGGTGCACACGACGACGGCCAACCTGACCTACCTGCACCACCGCGACCAGCTCGAGGGCGTGGCGCACATCGTGACCGTCAGCTCCTACATGGAGAAGCTGCTCGGGATGTACGGGCTGGCTGGTCTCGCTCCGATCACCGTCGTCCCGAATTGCCTCGACGATCGGTGGCGCCAACCGGCCCCGGCCGAGCAACTCGACGGAGCTCCGGTGCTCTGGGTGGGCAAGCTCGACGGCCACAAGCGCTGGCGGCGGGCGCTCGACATCATGGACGACCTGGCCTCGACGGTGTCGGACGTCCGGGTGCTGCCCATCGTCGTCGGCGGGTTGACCGCCAACAACACCGAGGTGGAGGCGTTGACCACCCGGTTGGCCAGCTCGCCCGGACTGGCCAACGCGGTGTGGCTGCCGCGGGTCGAGTACGACCGGATGCCGGCCCTGTACACCTCGGCCGGCCTCAGCGGTGGCGTGCACCTGTGCACGACGTCCAACGAGTCGTTCGGCATGGCGGTGGCGGAGTCGTTGGTCTGTGGCTGCCCCGTGGTCGCCCCGGCGGTTGGCGCGCTGCCGGAGCTGCTGCCCTCCGCCGCCCTGTACCGGCCCGGCGACTGGGCCGAGGCCCGGGAGAAGGCCCGCCGCGCCCTGTCCGACACCGCCTACCGGGAGGAGCTGCTCTCGACCGCCGACCGGGTTCGCGAGTTGACCACGCCGAAGCGGGTGCTCGACGCGTACCGCGAGGTCGTCTCCGCGGTGTTGAACAGTTCGCCACCCTCCGTCCGTGTGCCGGAACCCGCGCGGTCCGTCGAGCAGATCGTCCTGCCGAGCCCCGCGGCCAGCGACACGCCCGCGTCGAGCCCGTCGTCGACGCCGGCCGCGTCGACCACCCCGGCTGCCGGCCCGGCGGTCCCGGCTCAGGCGGCCCCCGCTCAGGCGGCCCCCGCTCAGGCGGCCCCGGCTCAGGC
>JADGGF010000651.1 GCA_019690055.1 Micromonosporaceae bacterium | reverse complement strand
GCGTGGTGCACCACGGCATCAGCGCCGGCCAATGCGGCGTCGACGGTGGCGCGATCGCGGATGTCGCCGACGATCAGTCGGTCTCCAGCGTCCCGATTGCCCGAGCGGTTGGCGGCCTCTGCGTGCGCGGCCGGGTGCAGGTTGTCCAGCGCCCAGGCGTCGTGACCGGCCTCGATCAGGGCCGACACGACCTGCGAACCGATGAAGCCCGCACCCCCGGTCACGAGAACCCGCATGGTGCCACCCTAGGCCGCCCCGGCCGAGCCGACCGCGCACGTTATTGTTCGGTAAGAATCTCGTTCGTGGATCGTCAGGGTTGTTCCGGTCGTCCGGTCCTAGTCTGCGCCCGTGATCGATGTGATCCTGCCGTGTCTTGATGAGGCCGCCGCCCTGCCCTGGGTGCTGTCCCGGTTCCCGCCCGGCTACCGGGCCATCGTCGCCGACAACGGGTCGACGGATGACTCTGTGCGAATTGCCCACGACCACGGTGCGACCGTCGTGCCGGCGCGGCCGCGAGGTTTCGGGGCCGCCGCCCACGCCGGCGTGCTCGCGGCCACGGCCGACATCGTGTGCTTCATGGATGCGGATGGCTCACTTGATCCGCGGGACCTGCCCGCGGTCGCCGAACCGGTGTTGGCGGGGCACGCCGATCTCGTGCTCGTGCTGGCCAAGGCGCCCCGACCCGGTCGCGTCAAGACCCGCCTGTGCCCGCCCGGGGCCGCTGCCGGCCGGCGGACGAGCCTCGACGTCCTCGACCGTACGGGCGCCGCGGTGCCTCGCTCGATGCATCGAAGTGGTCCGGTTCCCTGGTGCCCGGCGACCTCTCGCTGCTCGCTCGGTGCTCGGGCCCGACGTTGGATGTCGGCTGTGGCGCCGGGCGGCTCGTGGAGGCCCTGCACCGCGCCGGCCGAGCCGTACTCGGCATAGATGTGTCTCCCGAGGCCATCCGGCAGGCCCAGCGGCGTGGCGTCTGGGCGATCCGGGCGGACGTGTTCGGACCGCTGCCGGGCGAGGGCCAATGGCGGACGGTGCTGCTGGCCGATGGCAACATCGGCATCGGCGGCGACCCGCCGCGCCTGCTGCACCGCTGCGCCGAGTTGCTCTGCTCCGGCGGCACGGTGCTCGCCGAGCTGCGGGCTCCCGGCGAGCCGAGCTGGAGCGGTGAGGTCGTGCTCCGCGATGACGTCCGGTGCAGCACACCCTTTCCGTGGGCGGTCGTCTCGGCGGACCAGGCGCACGAGATCGCGCAGCGATCCGGCCTGCGCGTCCGTCGCGGGTGGACGGAGGGCGGGCGGTGGTTCGTCGCCTACGGGCGCGACTGATCGCGCTGCTGCGCGTACCGGTGCCGGCGCCACCGGCGGCCCTGCGGCGCGGGCCGTTCGCCCCCGGCGCCTTTCCCTCGCGAGCCCGTAGTGTTTGGCTGACCAGCCGCCTCGGCCTGGCGCTCGGCCTCTGCTTCGGCGTGTGCCTGCTGACCGGGCTCCTCAGCCACGCCATCCAGCATCCGCCCGGCTGGTTCACCTGGCCCGCCCGGCCGGTGGGGCTCTATCGCGTCACCCAGGGCGTCCACGTCGCGGCCGGGCTGGCCGCCATCCCGCCGTTCGGCCGTCGGGGCCGCGCCCGTCAGCCGCCCGGGGAACGCTGGTGAGGCGGGTCGGGCCGCCTGCGGCGCTGGTCGTCCTCGGCGCGCTGCTCACCGTTCTGGTCACCGTGCCTGAGCGGCTGGCGCCCGGACTGGGGACCTACGCCCGACCGCTGCTGGTCGGGCTGGCCTGGCTCGCGTTCGCCGCCGCGATCCCGCTGGCCCGCTGCACCCCGGTCCGCGTGGCCGTACCCGTCATCCTCGCCGGCGCGGTGGCGATGCCGGTGGCGGCGGCGTTCGGGCCGCCCGGCGGAAGCGATGATGTCTACCGATACGTATGGGACGGTCGGGTCCAAGCCACGGGAATCAATCCTTATCGCTACCCGCCGGCCAGTGCCGAGCTGGTGTTTCTCCGCGATCCACTGCTGTGGCCGGCGCACGAGACGGCGTGGTGCGTGCCGGCCGATGACCCGGCCGATGACCCGTCGGGGGACGAACGGCTGGTGCCCGGCTGCACCCTCATCAACCGGCCGGTGGTGCCCACGATCTATCCGCCGGTCGCCCAGGCGTACTTCTTCGCCGTTCACGCGCTGTCCCCCGTGGGCGCGCTCGCGCGGCCTTTCCAGCTGGCCGGAGCCGCCGTGGCGATCGCCACGACGCTGCTCCTGCTGCTTGCCGCCCGATCGCGGGGCACCGACGGGCGGATGGTCATCGCCTGGGCCTGGTGCCCGGCGGTCGCCCTGGAAGAGGCCAACAACGCGCACGTCGATGCCGTGGCCGTCGCCCTCGCGGCGGCCGCCCTGGTGGTCCTGAGTCGTAGTC
>JADGGF010000650.1 GCA_019690055.1 Micromonosporaceae bacterium | reverse complement strand
GCCGGGCGAGGAACAGCGCCGTGTCGTCGACGGTCACCGGCCCGGTCGCGGTGCCGTCACCGCCGCTCGGGTCGGTGGCGCCGGTCGGCAACGGGCGCTGCTTGACGAACGTCTCGGTCATGGCGGTGACGCTCGTGATGCGCTGGCCGGTGACGTACTGGGTCAGGTCGATGATGTGGGCGGCGATGTCCCCGAGCGCACCCGAGCCGGCGATCTCCTTGCGCAGCCGCCAGACCAGGGGGAACCGCGGGTCGACCAGCCAGTCCTGCCGGTACGCCGCGCGGACGTGCCGGATCTCGCCGATCCGACCCTCGGCGACGAGCTGGGCCATGAGCGTGACGGCCGGGACCCGCCGGTAGTTGTAGCCGCACATCGCCCGTACGCCCCGCGCCCGGGCGGCGGCCGCCGCGGCGACCATCGCCTCGGCCTCCGCCACGCTGTTCGCCAACGGCTTCTCGCACAGCACGTGCTTGCCGGCGTTCAGTGCGGCGATCGCGATCTCCGCGTGACTGTCGCCGGGTGTACAGACGTCGATGAGGTCGATGTCGTCCCGCGCGACCAACGTACGCCAGTCGGTGACCGCCTCCTCCCAGCCGAGGCGCTCGGCGGCCGCGCTCACCTTCGCGGCGTCGCGGCCGCAGACCGCAACCATGCGCACCCGGGCCGGTAGGTCGAAGAAACGATTCACCGACCGCCACGCGTGGGAGTGGGCGGCCCCCATGAACGCGTAGCCGACCATGCCGACGCGTAGCACGCCGCTGTTCTCGACGGTCATGTCCGGTACTCCTCGTGGTCACCGATGGGCGTCGTCCGCACATTCTCTGGGCTGCCGTGCCCGCGTGCGACCCCATGGACGCCGGGCGTCGTCGAGGGAGGGGCGTCGCGGTGACGACGGATGGGTCGCGGCCCGGCCGGGTGGTCGACGTTGGCCGCAGCCGCGCGACGGCTACGGTTACCTGTGGGTAAAGGACGCCTGCTGGACTCCGGGCTCGGGTCCGCCGCCCCACCGGCGGCGTGAGCGGGTGATGAAGAGCACATCGCCCCGTCGCTCGGCCGTGAGTCGATGCGGTCGTCTTGACGCCCGGCGATCGGCGACCAGACGATGACGAGGGAGGTTTCCGGGTGAGAGTCGAGCCGGACGACCCGACGGGTGACTGGACCCGCGAGGGCGTGTTCGAGGTTGATCCCGGCGTCTACCGGATTCCGTTGCCCCTTCCGCACGACGGTCTGCGCGCGGTCAACGTCTACGCCATCCGCGATTCGTCCGGCGTCGTGCTCATCGACTCCGGCTGGCCCATTGCGGCCGATCGGGAGCGGCTGGAGCGGGCCTTGGCCGCTCTGGACTGTGGCCTCGGCGACATCCGTCGGTTCCTCATCACCCACGTGCACCGGGACCACTACGCGCTGGCCGTTGCCCTCAGGAGGGAGTACGGGGGCCAGATCGCGCTCGGCGCCGGCGAGCAACCGGCCATCGCCTGGTTGAGCAGTCCGGACCACCGGCCCATGGCCGAGCACCGGGCGGCGATGGTGCGAAACGGGGCGGCCGAGCTGGCCGAGTGGGTACGCCAGCGCTCGACCGGGATCCGGATCGACCCCAGCGACTGGGAGCCTCCGGACGTTTGGCTCGAGAAGTCGGCCGTGCCGCTGGGGGATCGGACCCTCGACGTCTTGCCCACGCCCGGACACACCCAGGGCCACGTGGTGTTCATCGATGACGCCGCCGGTCTGTTCTTCGCCGGCGACCACGTGCTGCCTCACATCACGCCGTCCATCGGCTTCGAGGCGGTCGTGGCGGCGCTACCTCTGGCCGACTACCTGCGCTCGCTGAGCCTTGTCCGCTCCCTGCCCGACCGGCGGCTGCTGCCCGCGCACGGCCCCATTCAACCCACCGTGCACGCCCGGGTCGACGAGCTGCTCGAACATCACGCCCGCCGCCTGGACGAGTGCGCGGCGATCGTCGCAGGGGAAAGCCTGACTCCGTACCAGGTCGCGCAGCGGATCACGTGGACGCGGCGCCAGCGGGCCTTCGACGACCTGGACCAGTTCAACCAGATCCTGGCGGTCACCGAGACCGCGGCTCACCTCGACGTCCTCGTGACCCAGAACCGGTTGCGACGCGAGGAGGTCGACGGTGTCCGCCGGTACTCATCGACCTAGGCGTACCGACGCTGGCCGCCCACTTATTGGTTGGCATCAATCAACGGAGGCTTGACCGCGCGGGTGGCGTAGTAACCGGGCAGCCAGCCGGCGGTGGCGTCGTCGTGGTGCGGCGCCTCGGCGAAGCCGGTGATGACGAACCCGGCGTCGAGCTGGCCGCCGATCTGGTCGGTGAGGGTGTGGCTGTACTCCACGGGCGAGTCGGGCCCCCACACCCGCTCCCGTTCGCCGGGCTCGAGGTGCGTCAGGT
>JADGGF010000649.1 GCA_019690055.1 Micromonosporaceae bacterium | reverse complement strand
CACACTGCATATCAGCGGCAGCGTCAGATGTGTATAAGAGCCCGCCCCCTGGCCGTCCCCGTCGTTCGGAAGAGGAACCGCCGGCGCCGCCGCGCCGGACGGATCGTGCTGCACCTCGTCGTGGTCGCCCTGATGATCCTGTGGGCGATCCCGACCATCGGTCTGCTGGTGAGCTCGTTCCGTCCGGAGGCCGAACTCTCCTCGTCGGGTTGGTGGACCGCGTTCTTCCCGCCGTACCACTTCACGATGGAGAACTACGCGGAGGTGGTGAACCAGGCCGGCATCGGGCAGGCCTTCCTCAACAGCCTGTTCATCGCGATCCCGGCGACGATCATCCCGATCGCCGTGGCCGCCTTCGCCGCGTACGCCTTCAGCTGGATGGAGTTCCCCGGTCGGGACATCCTCTTCGTGGTCGTGGTCGGCCTGCTGGTCGTGCCGTTGCAGACCACGCTCATCCCGATCCTGCGGGCCTTCGGCAGCTGGGGGATCACCGGCGAGTTCCTCGCCGTGTGGCTCGCCCACACCGGGTACGGTCTGCCGTTCGCGGTCTACCTGCTGCGCAACTTCATGGGCGCGTTGCCCAAGTCGTTGTTCGAGTCGGCCGCGATGGACGGAGCTAACCACGTCACCGCCTTCTTCCGGGTGGCGATGCCGCTGTGCGTACCCGCGTTCGCGGCACTGGGCATCTTCCAGTTCCTCTTCGTGTGGAACGACCTGCTGGTGGCGCTCATCTACATTGGACTCGCCAACCCCGACAACCTGCCGTTGACCGCGACCATGGCGAACCTGGTCAACTCCCTCGGCGGCGGCTGGTACCTGCTCGGTGCGGCGGCGTTCCTGTCGATGCTCGTGCCATTGCTGATCTTCTTCACGCTCCAGCGCTACTTCATCCGCGGCATCGTCGGCGGCGCGGTGAAGGGCTGATGTCGGCTGTGGAGCCCGCCTGCGGGTGCGTTGCCCCGGCCTCGGGCACGCCGCCTCGTCGGCGGGCTCCCCGTCCGCACGGTGTGCCCCTCACCGTCGGCGCTCCGGCGTCACTGAGCGTGGCGGCCGCCGGGTGGGCCGGGCGGCGTTCAGACAGCCAGGCGGTAGCCGCGTTTCACGACGGTCTGGATGAGGTCGGGGCCGCGGACGTCCCCGTGGCCGAGCGAGCCGCGCAGCCGGGACACGGCCATCTCGATGGCGTGGTCGTCCACTGTGGAGGAGTACGGGAGGTAGGCCCGGATCTCGGCGGCCGACAGAACCCGGCCCGGGTGCGTCGCGAGCGCCCGCAGCACCGCCATCGGCCCGGCCTGCACCGGGATGAGCGCGCCGTCCACCACGACGGCCTGGCCCCGGATCTCCACCTTCCGGCCGCCGACGTCGAGGGCGAGGGCCCGCTGCGGCAGCTCGGTGAGCACGCGGGCGGCCAGCGAACGGGGTACGGGCTCGGCGGCCCGGACCACCGGGATGCCGAGCCCCGCCAACCCCGCCGCGGTCAGCGGGCCGAGGCAGATCGCCGGCACGTCGTGGACGAGCGCGTTGAGCACGTCGTCGAGCACGCCGTCGGCGCGGGCCTGGTCGAGCACGTTGTCGGTCACGGCCGGGCCGCCGAGGACCACCGCGTCGACGTGGCGGCGCAGGATGAGGTCGTTGAGGCGGCGGATCTCGTCGGCGTGGGTGGGCGGCCCGAACTGATGCGTCGGCACCTCGACCACGCTCGCGCCGGCCTCCCGCAGGGCCTGGCACAGCTCCCGGTGCGCGTCGACCTCGATCTGCGCCACCACGCGGCGGCCGGTCATCGGCTGGGCTATCAGGTAGCGGAACAGGTCCTCGGTGGTCGCCGCCGCGGTGGACCAGATCTGGGTGAGGCCGAGTTCGCGCAGGCCGTCGGCGGTCACCGCGTTGCGGGCGAGCAGGCGGGCCTCGGCCAGGCCGGTGACCATCTGGTCGAGCAGGCCCTCGCGGCGGGCAGCGGCCAGCCACAGCCGCAGACCGTACGCCGAGGAGACGATCACCTCGTGCACCGGCTGGGCGACGGTCTCACGGACGGCGGCGGCGATCGCGGCCGGGTCGGGCTGGGGCGTGGTGTGCACCGCGCGGAAGCCGATGGTGCGCGCGCCCTCGGCCGCCAGCCACGCCGCCATCTCG
This sequence comes from Micromonosporaceae bacterium, assembly GCA_019690055.1. GTDB lineage: Bacteria > Actinomycetota > Actinomycetes > Mycobacteriales > Micromonosporaceae > DATBGZ01. The sequence goes on along the minus strand of JADGGF010000649.1, from coordinate 280 downwards.
TGGTTGCGCCGGTCTGTGGCGAGCGCCACCGTGAAGCCGGCGAGCGGGGATACCTCCGATCCGGCAGCGTGGCCGCGATCAGCCGAGCCGCCGCGATCAGCGGCGTGGCCACGATCGGAGGAGCGCCAGGGCCCGGAGGCCGAATCCCTGGCGGTCACCACGGCGTGCCCTCCTTTCCCCGACGCCCCAACGGCAATGGTGGGGCGGCGGTAGACCCAGGTCCAGCGGTGGTGGCGCCGCGCGCGGCGCCGAGCCCCCGGCCGCCCGTAGGGGGACCAGT
>JADGGF010000648.1 GCA_019690055.1 Micromonosporaceae bacterium | reverse complement strand
CCGGCCGCTCGGGCTGGCCCCCCGACCAGCCCGAGCGGACATTCGTGTGGTCGCACCCCGAGCGGCCACACGATAGCCGCGGCCGGACCGCGAGCTCAACGACGCCTGTTGATAGGGATGTCGACAGACCTGTGGACAACCGCGGCGGGAATGTGCACAACCCTGTGGAAACCCTGGGGATGTGCCGCCGGTTCGCCGACCGGCCAGCGTCTGACCAGGCACGATGCCGTGCCCAGCCTGTGGAGGAAAAAATGTTGGCGGCGTGTCCTGAAGGTGCCGGCCGGACGGGACCGAACCAGCCGACGGGCGGGCGGATGCTGCGGAGAATTCTGACGGTTTGGGGGATACCGAACGATCGGCCGTATCAGGGAAGCTCAACCGTGTGGAGTCGACCGATGGCCGTTACGGGTGGGCGGCCGACGACCCTCGGTGGACCGATACGCGTGCTGGCGGCCAGGGTCGGCTCGAGCCTTCCCCGCCGCCCCGCTTCGGGGCGGCCGACGTGGCGGATCCCCTGCCAGCCGGCGACGACCCTGACCTGACGCAGAGCCACGACCAGACTCAGAGTCACGTCCTGACGCAGGGCGACGATCTGAGTCAGGGCCCCGATCAGACTCAGGGTCCCACTCTCACGCACGACCCCACTCTTACGCAGGAACAGGACCTGCCTCCGCACACGCGCGACTCGGCGCCGGCCGCCACCACGGCCACCGGCGCGCCGCCGATCGTGGGCGTTCCCGGTGGCCCACCACCGGGCCCGGTCCGCCCGCTCAGGCTGCCCCAGTGGCCACCACCGCCACCGGTTCCCGACCTTCCGCTCCCGGCACCCACGCCGCCCGTCAGTCCCCTGCCGCGACGTGACCTGTTCGGGCCGCCGCTCGCCATCACCGCCGGCTCGTCATCGCCGTCGTCCTCATCCCCGTCCCCGGTGCCCTCCGGGCCGGCGACCGGCCGATCGCCCGTTCCTCTGCCCTCGGCGCCGGACGCTCAGGCCACGCAGTCCACGAACCCGGTGCCGGCACCGACCTGGCTGCCGAGCGCCGTGCCGACCGCGATACCGCTGCGCTTGCATACCCGCCCGGGCGGGCTGCCGGGTCCGGCGGTCGGGCAGCTGCCCGCACCACCCGGCGTCGAGTTGCGCACCGGCTACGGCCTGGGCGCGGCCGCGGGTGGCGGCGCGGCGGCGAACGGCAGCCCGCTTCGACCGGAAGCGAGGCCGACGCGGCTGGAGCGCCGGGTGCGGATCCGGTCGCGCTGGCGCGCCGACGACGAGTTCCGCCAGGCGGGCCGGGCCGAACTGTTCAGCGATGACGCGCGGTACCAGGTCCTGTTCACCCTGACCGCGATCTGGTACGCCCCGGTCGCCGTGATCGCCCTGCTCTGGGTCCTGCTGGTCAGCGACAACGGGACCCTCGCCGGGGCACTGGCCGGCCTGGCCTGGCTCGCCTTCGCGACCGCCGTATCCATTGCGATCGCCGGGCTGTTGCGCTGGGCATCGGTCGGTTGGCGAGCCATCACGCTGAGCATCGCCTCAGCGCTCATCGGCGGCGGGCTCACCACGATCGCGTACACCCTCACCGGTTGATCAGGTAATTTCTCCGGCGACGTGAGGGAGCATCGCAGCGAGCTTGCGAGCGAGAAGCGGACCGAGCGTTGAGCCGGAACCCGAATTCCGGTCCCGGCACCCGCACACAACACTGCGGGGCGCCGCGGTTGACCCGCAGCGCCCCACAACCGGCCCGAGTTGTACGTCCCGAGCTGCTACTTCTTCGCCGGGACCACGTTGAGCGAGAACTTGGCGGTCACCTCGGGGTGCAGGCGCACCGACACCTCGTACTGACCCAGGGACTTGATGTGCCCGGGCAGCTCCACGCGGCGACGGTCCAGCTCCGGGCCACCGGCGGCCTTCACCGCGTCGACGACCTCGGCGGGCGTGACCGACCCGAACAGCCGACCGCCCGCACCCGCACGGGCCGAGAGAGAGACCTTGAGGGCCTCGAGCTGGGCCTTGACCTCGTTGGCCTGACCCAGGTCCCGAATCTCCCGGGCCGCCCGGGCGCGCTTGATCGAAACGACCTGCTTCTCGGCGCCGCGGGTCCACGGAATGGCGAACCCCTGCGGGAGCAGGTAGTTGCGCCCGTACCCGTCCTTGACCTCGACGATGTCGCCGGGGCCGCCCAGACCGGTCACCTCAGAGGTGAGGATGATCTTCACGCTCGGACCTCCCCTCAGCGACCGGTGGTGGTGTACGCCAGCAGCGCCATCTCGCGGGCGTTCTTCACGGCCCGGGCGATCTGGCGCTGCTGCTGCGAGCTGACGCCGGTCACCCGCCGAGCGCGGATCTTGCCGCGGTCGGAGATGAACTTGCGCAGCAGCGCGGTGTCCTTGTAGTCGATGTAGGTGATCCCCTCCTTG
>JADGGF010000647.1 GCA_019690055.1 Micromonosporaceae bacterium | reverse complement strand
AAGTTGGGCGGGCAGGAGCGGGGCCAGGTCCACCGAACCGTCCGGACCGACCAGGTCGTGCAGCCGCTCCGGCAGCGCGTCCCGCGCCGCCGCGCGCAACCGCTCCCGGGCCGGCGCGGCGGCAAGGCGGGACGCACCGAGGATGTTGTCGGCCAGCGTCGGCGCATCCAGCCGCGACGCCCGTACGGGGTCGATGGTCAACTCCTGCAGTTCGCCGGAGACATCGACCGTCACGGTCACACTACGGTCGGGCGAACTCACCCACACTCGCAGATGAGCCGCCGTTGCCTGAAGTCTCTCTATGCGCGCCCGGGTCGCCTGGTACTCATCGAGCATCGCCGCGATCTGTGCCCGCAGGTCCGTCCTCATGCGACGAACCCTAGCCATCGACCTGTGGCGACGGAACCCACTCTTTTGAACCTGTGGATAACTACGAAAACCGCAGGTCAGCGGGGGTGTCGGCGTCGCGCCGGACGCGGCGGTGGTCACCCTCGGCTCGGTGCCTCCGGCGCGGGGATGTTGCGCTCGTAGACCAGCCGCAACCCGATGAGGGTGATCATGGGTTCGTGATGGGTGATCGTGCGACATTCGCCGATCACGATGGGAGCGAGCCCGCCGGTGGCGATCACCGCCTTGACCTCACCGAGCTCCTCGGTCATCCGCTCGACGATCCGATCCACCTGACCGGCGAAGCCGAAGTACATGCCCGACTGCAGGCATTCCACCGTATTCTTGCCGATCACCGACCGCGGCTTGGCCGCCTCTACCTTGCGCAGCTGGGCCGCCCGGGCGGCGAGCGCGTCGAACGAGATCTCGATGCCCGGGGCGAACGCCCCGCCGAGGAACTCCCCGCGAGCGCTGATGACGTCGAAGTTCGTCGTCGTCCCAAAGTCGACCACAATGGACGGTCCACCGTAGAGGGTGTAGGCGGCGAGGGTGTTCACCACACGATCCGCGCCGACCTCCTTCGGGTTGTCGATCGCGAGCTGCACCCCCGTCCGGACGCCCGGCTCCACGATGACGCTGCGGACGTGGCCGAAGTACCGGGCCAGCATGATGCGCAGCGAGCGCAGCGCCGCCGGCACGGTCGAGCAGGCCGCTACCCCGGTGATCGCCGCCGCGCCCGGACCGCGGACGGCCGACCCGGTGCCCTCGAGCAGCCCGCAGTACAGCAACCCCAGCTCGTCGGCGGTCGACCGGGCGTCGGTCTTGACGCGCCAGCTGTGCACGATCGTCTCGCCGTCGAACGTGGCGAGCACGGTATTCGTGTTACCGATGTCGATGCAGAGCAGCACGCCTCCACCCTAGCGAACCTCCCGGTGTGCCCTGCGCCACTTCGGGACGCCCATGCAACCCATCCGTACGTCCGTGGCATGTACGCGTTGACGGCTCACCGAGCGAGCACGGGCAGGGAGGACCATGGGTGGCGCTGTGCTTGAAGTAACGGCTCCGACGGAGTCCACCGACGTCAGGTCGGCGTTCCGGGCGTACGCGGCCAGCCGGCGGGCTGACCTGCGCCGCACGGCGTACCTCCTGTGCGGCGACTGGTACCTGGCCGACGACCTGGTGCAGGACGCACTGGCGAAGCTCTATGTCCACTGGCGCCGGGTCAGCGCCCGCGACGAGGTTGACGCGTACGTCCGCCGCATGCTGGTCAACGGTTTCCTGGCCAGCCGGCGCCGCGCCTGGCGGCGCGAGATCGCCTCGGCCGAGCTGCCCGACGAGCCCGCGCGCGGATCGGCCGGCTCCCCGGACGACGGCACCCGGGACATGCTCCGGCGCGCGCTCGCCCAGTTGTCGCCGTCGCAACGAACCATCGTGGTGCTGCGCTACTGGGACGACCTCTCGGTCGAACAGACGGCCGCGATCCTCGGCTGCAGCACCGGCAACGTCAAGAGCCAGGCCGCCCGTGGCCTGGCCCACCTCCGCGCGGCGCTGTCGGCTGCCGTCGCGGCCGAAGGAGGACAGCGATGACCAATCCCCACACTCCGGACGTCGATGACGACGCGGCCGACGTCCGTACGGCGTTGGCCACTCTGGTCGCCCACGAGCCCGACCTGCCGTCCGGCAGCGCCGACATCGAGCGGCGCGGCCGGCGTCGGCTGGCCCAGCAACGGATCCTCGGTACGGTCGCTGCCGCGCTCGTCGTGGTCGCGGCCGGCGTGGGCGCGCTAAGCCTCGTGGGTGGCCCCATCGAGCCCACGCAGGTGGCCCAGCCGCCGGACACGACGACCCCGGTCGACCTGCCGTCCGATGATCCGGCCGGCGGATCCCAGCTCGCCGTCGGCTTCCCGGTCGGCTCGGCCGTGGACGCGGTCGCGTCGGCGTTGCCGGCCGGGGTCAGCCTCGGCGAGCTGCCCATGGACATCGGCTGGCGGGAGGGCGGCCAGCTCGACCTGCCGGTGGTGGCCGCCGACGGCCC
>JADGGF010000646.1 GCA_019690055.1 Micromonosporaceae bacterium | reverse complement strand
GCGATGACGAGACTGCAGCAGGTCTATGAAGAGCAGGGCCAGAGCCCGTGGCTGGACAACCTGACCCGGCCGTACCTGCAGGACGGGACGCTGGCCCGGTTCGTGCGGGACGGCGTGCGCGGCGTAACGGCCAATCCGACCACGCTGGCCAAGGCGATCCAGAGTTCCGACGCGTACGACGAGGAGTTCGCCTGGCTCATGGGCGAGGGGATGTCGGTGCGGGACGCGTTCTGGCAGCTCGCCATCGACGACGTCACGGCCGCGCTCGACGTGCTGCGGCCCACTTTCGACGCCAGCAACGGCAGCGACGGCTTTGTGTCCATTGAAGTCGATCCGTACCTGCATCGGTCCACCGACGCCACCATCGCCATGGCCCGGGAGCTGCACGAGCGCATCGCCCGACCGAACCTGTTCGTCAAGATTCCGGCGACCACCGAGGGCATCCCGGCCATCGAGGCGATGATCGCCGAAGGCCGCAGCATCAACATCACGCTGATCTTCTCGCTCAGCCGCTACGACGAGGTCATCGAGGCGTACCTGTCCGGGCTGGAGGTCTTCGCCGAACGCGACGGCGATCTATCCACAGTGCACAGTGTGGCGTCCTTCTTCGTGAGCCGGGTCGACACCGAGGTCGACCGCCGGCTCGAGGAGTTCGCCGCCGAGAGCACGCCCGGTCCGCTGGGCCTGCAGGGCCGCGCCGCAGTGGCGCAGGCGAAGCTCGCCTACCACCTGTTCCGGCTGCGGTTCTCCGGTCCGCGCTGGGAACGGCTCGCCGCCCGCGGCGCCCGCCTGCAGCGACCACTGTGGGCATCCACGTCCACAAAGGACCCACGGCTGCCGGACACGCTCTACGTCGACAACCTCATCGGCCCGGCCACGGTGAACACGATGCCGGAGGCGACCATCGCGGCCTTCGAGGACCACGGCCGCGTCGCCCGCACCGTCGACGTCGACGTCGAGAGCGCGATGGCCGTGATGGACCGCCTGGCCGAGGCCCGCATCGACATGGAGGACGTCGGCCGCACGCTGGAGCAGCAGGGCGCGGTCGCCTTCCAGAACTCGTACGACCACGTGTTGCAGACGCTGGACACGAAGGCGCGCCAACTCGTCGGGCGGTAAGGCGTGGACTGGGTGGGGTGGGCCGTCTTCGGCCTGGTCGCCACGATCCTGCTGACCTGCGTGATGATCGCCGCCCAGATGGCGGGCCTGAGCCGGCTCGACCTGCCGCTGCTGTTGGGGACGATCGTCACCGAGGACCCGGACCGGGCGCGGTTGGCCGGCTTCGCCATCCACCTGACCATGGGGCAGATCTTCGCCCTCGGGTACACCGCCGTGTTCGCGGTCCTCGGCTGGGCGACGTGGTGGCTCGGCGGCATCCTCGGCCTGCTGCACGTCACGATCTCGCTCACCGCGCTGGTCCCGTTGCTCGCCGGTGTCCATCCCCGCATGGCGTCCTACCGTGCGGGGCCGTCCTCGGTCGCGGTGCTCGAACCGCCCGGGCTGCTGGGCCTGAACTACGGCATCCAGACTCCCGTGGCGACCGCCGCCGCCCACGTGCTCTACGGCATCGCCCTGGGCGCGCTGCTGACGCCCCATTGATGGCCGGGGACACCAGAGATGACCGGGCCGGGCGGACAACCGCTTCCGATTGAGGCGTACGGCCTCGTGGGCGACACGCGGACCGCGGCGCTGGTCGCGGACGACGGGAGCATCGACTGGCTGTGCCTTCCGTCGTTTGACGGCGAGCCGGTCTTCGCCCGGCTGGTCGCCGGACCGGCCGGGGGAGTGTTCCGGCTCGGCCCGTCCGGTCCATCCACTGTGGTTGGTCGTCGCTACCGTCCGGACTCGGCCACGCTGGAGACGACCTGGGACTGCGCCGGCGGACGATTGACGCTGACCGACGCCATGGTGGCCGAGATCGCCGGGCATCTTCGGCCGACCACGCTGCTGGTCCGACGCCTGCGGGCTGTCGGCGGCCCAATCGAGGTAGCGCTGGAGTTCGATCCCCGCTTCGGTGACACGCGCCGGCCACCTCGGGCGCGGCGGCGCGGCGAGGTCCTGGTGTGCACCTGGCGGAGCATCGCGCTGTCGGTCCACGCCGCGCCGTACGTCCCCATCGAGCCGGGCCGGCCGCACACCATCGTGGTCACCCCGGACCAACCGCTCACTGTCGCCCTCTGCGTCGTCGACGGCGAACCGCTCGTGCACGTCCCGCCCGACGCCGCCTGGCGCGCGCTCCACCATGACGAGCGGTTCTGGCACCGGTGGTGCGCGGAGATCACGCGCGACGTGCCCTTCCGCGACGCGGTCGTGCGCAGCCTGTTGACGCTGCGGCTGCTGACCTACTCGCCCACGGGCGCGCCGGTGGCCGCGCCCCCCCCCCCCCCACCCGGGGGCCCCCGGGGGGGGCGCCACCGGGGCGACCCG
>JADGGF010000645.1 GCA_019690055.1 Micromonosporaceae bacterium | reverse complement strand
GCGTGTCCATCGTGGAGCGCGCCCATCGTCATGACAACGCCGACGCGGCCCGGCAGCGCGGCGCGGGCCGACGTCAGGTCGACCCGGGTGGTCACGGTGTCGGTCACGATGAAGTCTCCATAGTGGAGGGTTGTGCGGTTCGCAGCACGTCGCGGAGACCAGGGTCGAAGGCGGACGAGCCGCCGGCCGGGTCCAGGGCGTCGAGCAACGGCTCGGCGTCGGTCGGGCGCAGGCGACCGATGGCGATGGCTCGATCGGCGGTGCGGCGGGCCAGGGCGAGGTAGGCCGGCACGGAGTCGGGGGCCACTCGTTGCAGGACCGCCAGGTGCCGGGCGATCGTGCCCGCGTCGCCCCGGGAGATCGGGCCGGTCAGCGCGGCGTCGCCGTGCGCCAGAGTGTTCTCGAGCGCGGCCCGCAGAAGCGGACCCAGGACGCGCTCCGGGTGCAGCACCCCGGCGGACCGCAGCAGGTCCAACGCCTCATTGGTGAGCGTCACCAGGTGATTGGCCCCGTGGGCGAGCGCCGCGTGGTAGAGCGGTCGGTCGCTCTCGTCGACCCACTCCACGCTGCCGCCGAGGTCGGCGACCAGGCGCGTGGCGAGGGCGCGCTGGTCCGGTGGGGCGGTGACCCCGAACGAGATGCCCTCGGCGAGCCGGTCGAGGTCGCGGGGATGCCCGGTGAAGGTCATCGCGGGGTGCAGGGCGATCCCAACCGCGCCGGCCGCGATGGCCGGCGCGAGCACGGCGATGCCGTGGGCGCCGCTGGTGTGCGCGACGATCTGACCCGGCGTGAAGGAGCCGGAGTCGGCCAGCCCCCGCACGAGGGGAGCGAGGGCGTCGTCCGGGACCGCCAGCAGGACGAGGCCGACCTCGGTGGGGACCTCATTGGGGGGCGCGACGCGCGCGTCGGGGAGCAGTCGTTCGATCCGGGCGAGGCTCGCTGCGGAGACGCCGGAGGCGGCGACGACCCGATGGCCGGCGGCCGCGAGCGCGGCGCCCAGCACGGCGCCCACTCGCCCCGCACCGATGACGCCGACCCGGAGAGGGCGGCGATGCCTGCCTTGCGCGCCGCGGGGCTGTGTCGGGCCCGGCCGCGCCCGCTGTTCACTCATGGGCTGATCCAGTCCGTCGGAGGTACCGGTCGCCCCGCCAGTATCCGTCGTTCCCTCTCCTCCGACGTACGGTCTGTGGCGACTTTCACCGGGTGCACCCCGGGCGGCCGGCGCGTCCGCCGTACTCCACCCGCGAGCGCCCCTACTCACCGGTTATCCACAGGCGCGCGACTGGTTGTAGCCACGCATGAACGTGCTCCGATAGCCTGTCGGCGGAACGAACCGGTGACGGTTAGCCGGGTCAAGGTCGCGCGGGGTACGGGGAGGTCACGCCATGGCGGTGATCCCAGACGACGGGGGCGGCGGGTTCACCTTTCCCACCTTCAAGGTGGAGATCAACAGCCTCGCCGACTTCCTGTCCTTCATCGAACACGATCTCGGGACAAGTCTCGATACCGGCCTCAACCGCATCAAGGCCGAGGCGGAAAGCGGCGCGGGCCTGGCCGCCGGTCTCGTCGGGCCCATGATCGCCTACTCCCGCCTCAACTACCTGCGCGCCCAGGACTATCCGATTGAGAACCTGGTCCGCTACCTGTTCACCGGCGCGGCCATGCTCGAGGTCATCGAGTACCTCATGAAGATGTACAAAACCACCGAAGAGATGGCCGTTCTCACCACGGAGGAGGTCCGGGGTTTCCTGTCGGCCGCCTACCAGCAGAAGTACGAGGAACTCAAGGCGCACGAGGCGCAGCGCATCGCCAACCAGGTGGCGTGAGGGGACGACGATGACGCAGCCGACACCGGTGGGGCCACCCGCGAATACGCCCGGGCCCAAGCGCATGGAGCCATTGGTCTGCCCGGTTCCGAACGACTGGTCCCGCTATGGCCTGGAGCAGATCGCGGCGATGCTCCGCCGCCACCCGCGCGAGGCAGGCTACGCCGCCGAGACCATGTGGCAGGCCATCGAGACCCTGTGCCGGGAACAGGCCGACCGCCTGCAGAAAGCGCTCAAGGACCTGGCAGCCCGATGGCCGCCCGAACAGCAAGCCTCCATCGCATTTCAGGACTGGGGCGCCTCCCTGGTCGAGGCGATGCAGTTCACGGCCGACACCGCCAGCCGGAACCGGCCGGTCGCGGGCAACATCGCCACGGAAATCGACCGCGCCCGCGAGCGCATCGAGGTCCTGATGAGCGAACGGGCCCGCTACCAGGAGATCGAACAGTCCCGCGGCTCCCTGATCGCCAACGCCGCCCACGCCGGAAACGCACTGCTGGACGGAGACCTCGACCTCAGCGGCTGGCGAACCGCCCTCGACCGCGACGCCCGCGAGGTCATGGCCGACCTGGAACAAAAGATCTACAACTACGCCCGCGACCTCTACGCCGA
>JADGGF010000644.1 GCA_019690055.1 Micromonosporaceae bacterium | reverse complement strand
CGTGGTCGACGCCCTGCGCCCGTTCGGCGTACGACACATCGACATGCCGCTCACCCCCTCCCGGGTCTGGGCGGCGATGCGGGGCCGAACCGCATCCTGAGCACGGTGACCCGCCGGCCGCGAACAGCCCGGCCGGGGATCACTGCTGCGTCGCCGTGGACCGGGCGAGACGCTGATCGCCGACCGGCCCGGTCATCGTTTCGCCCGCCGGGCGCCGGGCCCCGGCTCACCGTCCCGCAATGATCGAAGCGCAATCGCACCAGAATGGTGCGATATAGGAGAGTGGTGATCTCTAGATACTTTCTCTGTGTTATGCTCGCGGGACAGTTCCGGCGACGACGCCACGAAACATGTCGCGACCGTTGGGAGTGCCGATGAGCACTGAGACCATGCAACACCCGCGCCTGGTCGCAGCGCTGGACCAGAACCACAAGCTTCCGCTGGATCGGATTCCGGCCGACGACGTCGCAAAGATCGTTGCCCGAATCGCCCCGCGTGAGCCCACCGCAGCCGACCAGGACGTCGCCGCCTTCAACTCGGCCATCTGATGTGCCGTGTCGCGCAGCGAAACCGGCCACCCGACGGCCACGCTGACGCAGTTCGTGCTGAAAATCCACAGTCGCTGTGACCTTGCCTGCGACCACTGTTACGTCTACCGCAACGCCGATCAGAGCTGGCGGCGCCAGCCGCCGACCATGAGCCAGGCGGTCGTTCGGCAGGCCGCAACACGGATCGCAGAGCACGCCTCGGCCCACAACCAGCGCCGCGTCCGGGTGGTGCTCCACGGGGGCGAGCCTTTGTTGGTCGGGCCACGGCGCCTGCGGGCGATCGCCACCGAACTGCGGGCGACCATTGAACCCGTGGCGCAGCTTGACCTGCGCATGCAGTCCAACGGCATTCGGCTCACGCCCGACGTCTGCGAGGTCCTCCGCGACTGCCACATCGCCGTGGGGATATCGCTCGACGGAGATCGGGCGAGCAACGACCGCCACCGGCGCCACGCCAACCGGGCGAGCAGCTACGACGCCGTGCTGCGGGCGTTGGCCCTTCTCCGCGAGCCGGCGTACCGGCACCTGTACGCCGGCATTCTCTGCACGGTCGATGTTCGCAACGATCCGATCGCGGTCTATTCCGCGCTCATGGCGCAGCAACCACCGCGCGTCGACTTTCTCCTGCCGCACGCCACCTGGGACCGACCACCCATTCGACCAGCCTGGTCGACGACACCGTATGCCGCCTGGTTGCTGGAGATCTTTCGGCGCTGGAGTGCCGACGGCCGGCCGGTACCCATCCGGATCTTTGACTCGATTCTCGCCACCGGCCACGGCGGCGCCAGCGGCACCGAATCGCTCGGACTGGACCCGGCCGACATCGCCGTCATCGAGACCGACGGGTCCTGGGAGCAGGCCGACTCGTTGAAGGTCGCGTTCGACGGAGCGCCATCGACCGGGCTGAACATCTTCGCGCACACGGTCGACGACGTCGCGGCGTTCCCGGCCGTCGCGCGCCGGCTGGCCGGCCTGACCGGCTTGTGCGCCACCTGTCGCGCCTGCCCGGTCGTGCGCCAGTGTGGGGGCGGCTTGTTCGCCCACCGGTTCCGCCGCGCCAACGGCTTCGACAACCCGTCGGTGTACTGCGCGGATCTCAAGGAGCTCATCGTGGGCATCAACGACTACGGATCATCGACGGCCACGGGGGCGGCATCGGTCCGAGAGGTCGATGACCTCGGGCTCGCGACCTTCGAGGCGGTGGGTCGGGGATACGGCGATGCGACGGCCATCAGCCGTCTGGCGGACCTGCAGCTGGAGATCACCCGCGAGCTCGTCGCCGCCGTCGCGGCCGACGCTCCACCGGCCGCCTGGCAGGTACTGCTCGAGGCCGAGCGGACGGCGCCCCGGGCCGTACAGACCGTCCTCAGCCATCCGTACGTGCGCACATGGGCGGTCGACTGCCGGCGCTCGCCCGTCGGCCGAACCGACTACCTCAACGCCATCGCGATCGCGTGCGCCGTCCGCGGCCAAATCGAGGCCGAGCTGCCCGGGCCGGTCCACGATGGAGCGGTCTACCTGCCGACCCTCGGTACGATCGACCTCCCCGGCCCTCGGACGGCCGCACCGGTCCTGGCCACCACGCCCGGAAAACTGCACGTTCACGACGGCGACCGCCGCTGGATGGTCGACCTCGCGGCACCGACGCCGCGCGGGCCCTGGTTTCCCTCGGCCCGGGTCGACCTGGACGGACTTTCGCTCATGATCGAGGACGGCGACCCCCACCGGGCCTGCCACTACTGGCCGCCGACGGGGCGGCTCGACGAGCCGACACGCCGGGCGTGGCGCCAGTCGCTCGAGGCCGCGTGGCGGTCCGTGCTGGCCGACGCGCCCGAGCATGCGGCCGGGATGACGGCCGGGCTGCGGGTGATCACTCCGTTGGTTGCGGCCCCCGATGGCACCCAGCGC
>JADGGF010000643.1 GCA_019690055.1 Micromonosporaceae bacterium | reverse complement strand
GCGGGGGATAGGCCGCCGGCGGGTGAACGCCGGTGACCGGGGCCCGCCCGCCACCGCCCGCGACCGCGGTCGGCGACGAGCGCTGGCCAAGCAGGAAGGGCAGGCCGGAAGCGGCGGGTAGGGTGAACGCGCGCACCGGCGTACGGGCGGTGGCGACAGCGCCCGAGAAGTCCATGCCGACCGGACCGACCATCGTCCCCCGGCCCAGGTGCCGGCCATCGGGAGTCACGACCGTGCCGGACGCGATGACGACCGCCGTATCCCCGCCGTTCAGCATCAGCGGCGCGTCGGGCGCGAGCGCGATGGGCACGGCCACCTGGGCCAGGCCCAGTCTGTCCTCAGTGGACATATCCGCCAACGCGGGCGTCTCGCCGAAGAGTTGCTCCGCCTCCCCCACCGTGCCGAACGTGGTCCCGGCCCCCGCCGCCAGCGGGCCGACCGCGGCGGCGACCGTCGCCGACGGAATCGCGAGCAGGGTGGTCCCGGCGGTGTGCCAGGCCAGGGCCGAGGGTGTGCCGGTGAGTGCCGCCCCCAGACCCACGACACCGCCTCGGCCGACTCGTTCCCGCACCGTACCGACCGGGTCGCCGGGTCGGCGGCCCTCCAGGGCGCCATCGACGACCACGAACACGTACGGCTGCGCGGCGTCGGCGAACACGACCTGCTCGCCGGTGCGGGGATGCCGCCACCGGGACTGCTCGGCGAGCGCCCGCAGCGCCTCGTCCGGCAGGTCACCCAGCGACGACTCGCGCAGCGCGGCCAGCCGCCGGGGTTCGTCCCGGGCGACCCGGCGCTCGGCGAACCGGCGGACCAGCCGTCGGAATGTGCGCCCGGTCCAGCCCACCACGACATAGACAACAGGAGATATGAGAGCGAGCGCGACGGCCACCAGCAGCACCCGCGCACCCCAGCCGGACCGCCACAGCCCGGTGACGAGGCCGCCCACCCGGTCCACGTACAGCCGGTACCCGATGTTGGCGGCGATGAACAGCCACCCCACCGCGAGCAGGCCGTAGAGGGCGACCAGCCGGCCCTCGCGGTCCAACGCCGACCAGGACGGCGGCCGGCGGCGTACGCGCGCGGCGATCCAGGCCAGGCCCCGCGCCCGCAGGTTCGGGATCTCCAGCCAGTCCATCAGCAGGTAGTAGCCGTCCAGCGCGAGGAACGGGTTGAGGTTGAACAGGGCGTTGAGGTACCAGGCGAAGGCGAGCTTGAAGCAGATCGGAGCGGCCGCCGGCACGGCGAAGCCCACCAGTGAGCTGGCCCCGGCCAGCACGAGCCCGGTGGCCGGCCCAGCCGCAGTGGCCAACAGCCGCGCCCGTCGCCCCGCCATCCACACGTCGGAGGTGTCGACGAAGACCGACGGAATGCCGAAGTAGATGAGGAACCCGGCGTTGGGGACGCGCCGGCCGGCGTGTTTGGTGGCCAGCGCGTGCCCGAGCTCGTGGCAGGCGAGCGCGAAGACGTTGAGGCCGAGCAGGACGAGCGCGCCGGTGACGTACGAATTGGAGGCCAGGAATACCGACTGTTCGCCGGCCCACCACTGGTAGCCGAAGGCGGCCAGGCCGAGGAGCGCCACGGTCCCCAGCAGGGCCGCCGCGACGCGGGTGAACAGCAGCCGGCCGCCGGCCCGGTAGACGAAGGTCACCAATGGATCGATGTTCGCCACGACCATCCGCCGGCCCTGGGCGACCTGCAGCAGCGCCCGCCCCAGCCGCAGCGGCCACGGCCGGCGCCGCACGCGGTCCAAGGGGGCGAACGCGTCGACCGGCAGCTCCTCCAGCATCCGGTTGCCGGCGAGGTCGGCCACCACGCGGCGCACCTGATCCGGCGCCAGCCGACCGGTGATGTGGGTGAACTCCGCGACCAGCCGGGCGACCGTCCGGGTGCCGTCCATGAGGTGGGCGAGCCGGGCCTCCTCGGGTGTCAGGCGGAGGTAGCACGGGGTGCGGTGGTCGGGCGAGCGCAGCATCACGTACGGCACGCCGCGCGCGCTGACCAGCTCGACCATCTCGACGCCCGCCCGCAGGACGGGCCGGGCCTTCGCCGGGTTGATCCGGTCGGCGACCGCGGACCACAGGCCCGGGTCGGCCGGCCCCACGGGACGGCCCGGGGCCCGCCCGGCCAGCGCCTCCCACACGCTGACCCGAGATTCGATGATCGTCACTGAAAAGCTCCCCCTCCGACGCCGCGGATCAGGCCAGATAACCCGTGCGGGCCGCGGGTCCGAAACCTCGGCGAAACGCCGGCATGCAGCGTAGGAGGTCGGCGCCATCCGGGCGAGGCGATTGTGGATAACGATTTCGAATGTCGACCCGTAATGCCCGCATGCGCGGAGAAGATCCCCCGGCGCGCCCGCTCTGCCCAGAAAGTCACTTTCTGGGCACCTACACACCCCCGCACTGCCCAATAAGTCACTTTCTGGGCATCCGCCCACCCCTACCCCAGTCTGTTATACACAACAGAC
>JADGGF010000642.1 GCA_019690055.1 Micromonosporaceae bacterium | reverse complement strand
GGGTATCGGACCACGACGATCTCGGCCGTAGGTGGATCTCAGGTGTGTGGATCTCGACCGTGTCGCTCTCGGCCCTACGTACGTCGTACGCGCGCTCGGCCGCCTCACGGGCGGCGAGCATGGTGATGCTCCCCGGGGCGGCGACGGCATGACTGGCCCCACCTGAACGATGGCGGGGCCAATCATGCGTCATCCGCCGAGCGGCGTCAGCGGTCGGCGTGCTCCGGCGGTCCGAAGTCGCGGACCACGACCGGCGGGCGCGGGCTCGTGTCCACGAGCAGGCGGAAGATGTCGGGCCGGTGGTAGTGGCCCACCGGGTCGAAGACGCGCCGGGCCGAGCGCACGGCGGCCAGGTCCAGTTCGGCGTAGAGGATGGACTCCTCGTGCCGCAACGGACCGGCCAGGATCTCGCCGTGGGGATCGACGATGATGGTGTTACCCGGCTCGATCCATTCCCCGCGCTGCTCGACGTTCCAGACCTTGTCCCGGTCCGGGAAGCCGGCCGGGATCTGGTCGACGTGCAGGCACGGGTTGACCCCGATCACGTAGCATCGGTTCTCGCGGGCAATGTGCCGCATGGTCGCGACCCAGCCGTCCGTGGGGGCGAGCGTGGGCGCAACCCAGATGTCCACGCCCTGGCTGTACAGGTAGAACCGGGCCAACGGCATGTAGTTCTCCCAGCAGGTCAGCCCAGACAGCCGTCCGTACGGCGTGTCGATCACAGGCAGCGTCGAGCCGTCGCCCATCCCCCAGACGGTCCGCTCCGACCCGGTCGGCATGAGCTTGCGATGCTTGCCGAGCAGGGACCCGTCCGGCCCAAAGTAGAGGGTCGTGTTGAAGATGGTCATGCCGTGCGGCTCGCGCTCCTGCACGCCGATGACCACGTACGTTCCCGTCTCACGGGCGGCCGCGCCGAGCGCCTGCGTGACCGGTCCCGGCACGATCACGGCATGCTCGACCAGCAGGGCGTACCACTGGTCGTCGCCGTCCCAGATCCGCCGGCTGTCGATCCAAAATGGTGTGCCCGGGATGAACGCCTCGGGAAACACCACGATGCCGGCGCCGGTCGCCGCAGCCTGGCGCAGCAACGCGATGGCCCGGTCCAGGCAGGCCTGGCCATCCATGAGTACGTACGCCGCCTGCACGGCGGCAACGGTCACCTTACCGTCCACAGTGGTCATCGCCGGCCTCACTTGCGTCCCGAGACGACGAGCATCTCGCACGGACCGACGAACCCGTCCGGTCCCTCGAACTCCGCGAGGGCCTGACCGATCTCGTCCCAGGCGGCCTGGCGCTGCGCCTCCGGCAGCCCGGCGAGCATGGTGTGCAGGGCCCCGAACGACTCCCGCTCGAACCGTACGCACTCAGCCGCGCTGCTCATCCGCAGCGGCGACGGCACGGTCTGGACGACGATGTCGGTGAATCCGGCCGCCGCAAGGGCCTGTTCGGCCACTCCGGGGGAGCCGAGGCTGAAGGGTCCGGGCTGTCCCGGCGCCGGCGGTGGCAGCTGGGCGTGCCGGCGGATGATCCCGACCGGGATCGCGAAGAAGCCGTTGCGATCGGCGGTGGAGTAGACCACGGCCGACAGCCGGCCTCCGGGGCGCAGGGCACGGTACATGCCGGCCAGGGCCGCCTGCTGGTCCGGCAAGTAGATCAGCCCGACGCGGGAGATCACCGCATCGAAGGACTCCTCGGCCACGTCGAGTCGCTCCCCGTCGAGCTCCCGGGTGGCGACGGTGGTCAGTCCGGCCTCGGCGGCCGCCTTCGCCGCGAAGGTCAGGATCGTGGGGGAGATGTCGGTGGCGAGGACGTAACCGGTCGGACCGGCCCGCCGGGCCGCGGCGAGGCTCTGGCCCCCGGCGCCGGCGGCGCCGTCGAGGACCCGCGAGCCGGTCGTGACGCCGGCCCCGTCGAGCATGTGCTGCGTGGCCGGGCCTAACCAGTCCTCGATGAACGGACCCCATCGGTGCCACGCCTCGGCGGCCTGCTCCCACTGGGCGCGTGTCGTGGTCTTGTACTGCGCTGGATCGAAGGATCCGGTCACGGTTGCCTCCTGGTGGCGTTTTGTGCTGACACCGGTACCGCGCCAGAAGGCCCCTGGCGGTCGCCAGAAATCGCCTGGCAATCGATGTGCCCGCGCGGGGGAGAATGGCCGGCGTGCCCACCTTCGTCGGCCGGACCGAGTCCCTGGCCAGGCTGACCGCCGCCTACCGCGCGGTCACCGGAACCGACGGCCGTGCCCCGGCGTGGGCCGGGCTGGCGCTCGTCACCGGGGAGGCGGGCATCGGCAAGACAGCCTTGCTCACCCGCTTCGCCGCCGCCGCCGAGGCGGAGGGCGGCACGGTCGCCTGGGGAACCGGCTGGGACGACGGAACGGCGCCGGCGTGGTGGCCGTGGACCCAGGCCCTGCGTGCCCTGCTTGAGCGGCGGCCCGGGCTGGCGCCGGACGTACCTCCCGCGCTCGCCGCCATCC
>JADGGF010000641.1 GCA_019690055.1 Micromonosporaceae bacterium | reverse complement strand
CCCCCGTCTTCCGGGGGGGGGCTCAGCGCCGGCGGGCCGGGCGCTCCGTGGGGGGCGCCCGCTACCCCCGAATCACCTGCCGCCAGGGACACCAACTGGCCCGGGCCGTGGTGAAACTGCGGCTGGCCGCCGGGTTCACCTTCTGCCACGAGTGCGGGGAGAGGATCAACCTGACCAGCGCCGAGCCGTTCGGCCAGCCCACCGAAGAACAGATCGAGGCGACGGAGGTCGACCGGCGGGTCGCCGACGAGCGGTCCCGGTTCGAGGCAGCCGTGTTCCGGCTCACCACCTACGTCCGGCGGGAGGGGCCGACCTGCTTCATCAGCTACGCGACGGGCGATCCGGCTCAGGAGCGCTGGGTCGAGCAGACCCTGGCTCAGGACCTGGCCAAGGCCGGTGTCCGCGTGATCCTCGACCGGTGGGAGCTGCGCCCGGGCTCCAGCCTGCCCCGGTTCATCGAGCGGGTTCACCACGCGGATCGGGTGATCGTCGTCGGCACGCCGACCTACCAGACCAAGTACCTCAACGGCGACCCGATGCGCGGCACCGGCGTCGGGGCCGAGGGGGACCTCATCGGCTTCCGGATGATCGGCACCGAGGAGCAGAAGGCGAGCGTGCTTCCGGTGCTGGTCGCCGGCGAGCCGGCCACGTCATTTCCACCGCTCCTGCAGTCCCGGATCTACGCCGACTTCCGCGACCCCGACGCGTACTTTGTTACGGCGTTCGATCTGATGCTCACCCTCTACGGCATCGACCCTCGCGAGCCGGCGGTCGCCGACCTCCGCCGCGACATCGCCGGCCCACTGCCCTGAGCCACAAATTGTGGTGCTCGCGCGCCGGTCAGGGATGAGGCAGGCCGTCCTCGCAGAGGCCCACCCGCACGCCCGCGAGCACCGCCCGGGCGTGCTGGCGCGCGGCGTTGAGCTCGTACCAGGGGTCCGGCTCGGCCAGGTCGTCCCGCAGCCACTTCAGCGCGCAGGCGCGCTGCTGGCCCCCTGGCAGGCGGAGAAGTTCGTCGATCGCGTCGGCGGACAGGCCGTCGAGGAAGGAGATGTCCACCGCTCGACCGTGCTCGAGCCGGGCGTCGATGGTCGTGCGGGCCATCACCGCCTCGGGGTTGATCGCGACCAGGGCGAGCAGGACGCCCACGGCCACCGCCGCCGTGGCCCGCGGCAGCCAGGCGCCGCGCAGCCGGATGCCGGCGATCATGAGCAGCAGGAAGACCAGGCCCAGGAACACCTCGAACGAGAAGCTCAGGATGCGCAGCCAGGTGAATCCGTAAACGTCGACATAGAGAAGCATGCGCTTGAGAGCGGACGCCACGATCACCAGCGTGAGCAGGCACAGCAGCCCGCCCATGAGCCGGATCAGGCTCCGCTGCCCTGGCGTCTCGCGCCGGACCAGACCACCGAGCCCGGCGGCCAGCCCGAGCGAGATCATGGTGACCAGGCAGAGCTGACCGAACCCGCCGCGGGCGTAGTCGGCGTAGTCGGGCCCGCCGTCGCCGAGCACGTAGTCGTGCCCGCCGAAGAGCACGTTGACCTGGACCACGACGAACACGAGGAAGATCAGGTTGACCACGCCGAGGGGGAGCAGCCACTCCAGGCCATCCAGGTGACCCGAGCTCTCCTTCCGGACGCGGTTTCCGCGCGGCCCGCGGTACACGTAGTAGGCCGCCGGGATGGCGAGGCAGCCGACCACGATCGCCCCCACCACCGACCGGAACTCCAGCCGGGGCAGTTGCGCGACCCACGAGTCGAGCAGCTTGGCGAAGACCGGGTCGGCGCTGCGCAGCAGCGGAACGAGGACCGCGACCAGGAACACCGTGACCGCGATCGCGCCGGTCACCCGCAGCGCGCTCGCCGCGGACTTCGGGCTCGCCCCGGACTCCCCGGACTTGCGGCTCATCCGGTACGTGAACAGCCACCGGACGCCCTCCACCGCGCCGGGAATCAGCATGAACCCGCTGAACAGGACCCACGCCCAGGTCCGGCCGCCGACCAGGGCGTACGCCGCGAGCGCGAGCGCCGCGGTCAGGCAGAGGAACGCGAGGACCCCCGACGCCCGGACGGCGGGCACCGCCACCAGGACCAGCGCAGCGGCCGCCGCGGCCCACCGCCAGATCCGGTCCCCCCGCGTCGGTGGCGTGTACTGCGGCGGCGCCCAGGGGGAGGCCGTGGTCGGGTGTACGGCCGGGCTCGCCATCGGTGCCGGCGTACCGGCTGCGGGCGTCGGCGTACCTGTCGCCGGCTCCGCCGTGCTGGCCGCTGGCGTACCGGGTGCCGGCGTAGCTGTCACGGGCGCCGACGTGCCCGCGGCCGGTGCCGCCGTACCTGTTGCGGGCGCCGGAGTGCTGGCCGCCGGCGTTGCGGAATCTCCCGGCGCCCCGGCGGTCGTCGGCCCCGCCCCCGGAGACCCGGATGGTTCCGGTGCGGACGTCTTCGCCGGCTCCGTGGACTCCCCGGTCGCCCCGGACG
>JADGGF010000640.1 GCA_019690055.1 Micromonosporaceae bacterium | reverse complement strand
GTGTGGTGGTCGGGGACCGGGTCAGTGTGGTCGGCGACATCTCCGGGCGGGAGGGCTCGCTGGCCCGCATCGTACGTATTGAAGACCGTACGTCCGTCCTGCGCCGCACGGCCGACGACGACGTGGAGGGCCAGGAGCGGGTCGTGGTCGCCAACGCCGACCAGCTCGTCATCGTCTCCTCGCTCGCCGATCCACCCCCGCGCACCGGCTTCATCGACCGATGCCTCGTCGCGGCCTACGACGCGGACATCGAGCCACTCCTGTGCCTTACCAAAGCCGACCTGGCCAAGCCGGACGCGCTGCTCGAGTACTACGCCGAGCTGGATCTGCGCCACGTGCTGTGCCGGCCGGACCGTCCACTCACGGCACTACAGGAGGCGCTGCACAACCGCTGGTCTGTCCTCATCGGACACTCCGGGGTGGGGAAGTCCACATTGGTCAACCGGCTCGTCCCGGACGCCGCCCGGGCCGTCGGCGCGGTCAGCGCGATCGGCAAGGGCCGGCATACCTCGACCAGCGCGGTCGCCCTGCCGCTACCCGAAGGCCCCGACGGCGGCCCGGAGCACGGCTGGATCGTCGACACCCCGGGGGTGCGCAGCTTCGGCATCGCCCACGTCGACCCCGAGAACGTGCTGCACGGCTTCCCCGAGCTCGTCGACGCCACCGCCAACTGCCCGCCCAACTGCGACCACCTGGGTGAGGCGGGTGCCGGGCCAGCCGCCACGGCCACGGAGCGAGGGGACGAGCGTCGGGTGACCCGGCCGTGTGGCCTCGACGCCCTGGTCGCCCCGGGCGGCGCCGCCCCGCGGCGGGTCGCCTCCTTCCGCCGCCTGCTGCTGTCCCGCTCCGGCGCCGCCCCCGCCGACTGAGCGGCCGCCACGACCCGCCGACCGTACGACCGGGCGACCGTACGACCCGCCGACCGTACGACCGGGCGACCGTACGACCCGCCGACCGTACGACCGGGCGACCGTACGGCCCGGCGACCGTCCGCCTACCCCAGCGTGCGGGCCTCAGGGCACGGCGGCCACGGGCACGGGTCCGCCGATGCGCCAGTACATACCCGCCTCGCGGGCGAGCAGCGACTCGTCGACGAGGTACCGGCGCAGGGCGGCGTGATCCGGATGCCAGGCGCGCAGGATGGCGTCCACCTCCCGCTCGGGATAGCGCACGCCCGGCTCGAACGCGGCGACGATGTGTTCGAGCACCACCCGTCGCTTCGACCGCGCGGCAGGGATCGAGACCAGCCGTCCGTCCACGAGAAACGTCCGCAGCACCGCTGCCCGGGTCCGGTCGGGGTCGAGCGCCTCGGCGACCGGCCGGGCCGCCGCCGCTGTCCGGGCCGACTCCGCGAAGGCCTCGACATGGGCTACCAGAGGTGGGGCCGCCGAGACCAGACCGCCGTCACTGAGACGACGCAACGCATCCATGACATCACGAAGAGTGAAACCGGTCCGTTCCATTACTTCGGTCGGGGTCTGCGCGCCCAGGACGACCGCGGCGAACACTCGCAGGCGACGGTGCTCGGCGAGCAGCCCGACAAGACGCTCCGGAGCCACGATGAGGACCGTAACTCGTAACTTTGCGTAAAGTCCTATAGGTTTCCGCTCGTGACCCGCTACGCCGACGACCTGGCGCTGGCCCATGTGCTCGCCGATACGGCGGACGCCATCGCGCTGGCGCGGTTCAAGGCGCAGGATCTCCGGGTGACCGAAAAGCCGGACTCCACCCCGGTCACCGACGCCGACACGGCGGTGGAGAAGGCGCTGCGATCGACGCTGTCGCGCACGCGCCCCCGCGACGCCGTGCTCGGCGAGGAGTACGGCTTCGTTCTCGCGGCCGCCGGTCCCAGCCAGCGCCAGTGGGTGATCGACCCGATCGACGGAACGAAGAACTTCCTGCGTGGGGTGCCCATCTGGGCCACCCTCATCGCCCTCATGGAGGGCAACGAACCGGTGGTGGGTCTGGTCTCCGCGCCGGCGCTCAACCGGCGATGGTGGGCGGCGAAGAACCTCGGGGCGTACGCCGGCCGCCACCGGGCCGCCGCGACCCCGATCCGGGTCTCCGGGGTGAACCGGCTGGCCGACGCCTCGTTCTGCTACTCGTCGCTGACCGGCTGGGAGCAGGCCGGCCGGCTGGAGGCGATCCTCGACATCATCCGGAAGGTGTGGCGCAGCCGGGCGTACGGCGACTTCTACGGCTACATGCTGGTCGCCGAGGGCGCGGTCGACATCATGGTCGAGCCGGAGCTGTCGCTGTGGGACCTGGCCGCGCTGATCCCCATCGTGACCGAGGCCGGTGGCACGTTCACCGACCTGACCGGCCGCCCCAACCCGAGCGGCGGTAGTGCTGTGGCTACCAACGGTAAGCTCCACGACGAGATCATCGACCGGCTGAGCACCTAGTGTTCCGCGTCGTTAATTCCTTTACATGGCCGCTGGTAGGTGTCAGGGTGGGTCATGGCGTCTACTGGGCTGGTGGAGATTTCGGACGAGG
>JADGGF010000639.1 GCA_019690055.1 Micromonosporaceae bacterium | reverse complement strand
TTGTATTTTAGAGAGGACGGTCGGTGTGTGCATTTTGGTCAGACGACGACTCTGGTGCTCGCCCAAAATTCGCACGGGCCTCGGGCCCTTGATGCGTGGCCTTCTTCGTCGCTCGCTCGTTCCTCGCTCGCTCCTCGGGCCAGATCCACATCGTGGACCGGCGCCAGGCGGAGTACATCGACCGAGTGGAGGTTGGTCGCCGCGTGGCCGGTCACATCCGGCTCGCCTTCGCGGTGGTGGATGCCACGGGAGCCACCACCCGGCTCGCCACCGCCGGGGCCGAGGTGATCGCGGAGCCGACCCGGACGCCGTGGAACTCGCTCAACGCCCGCCTCACGGCGCCGGACGGCCTGCAAACTCACCCTCTTCGAGGAGCTCCCGGCGCCTTCCGCGGGGGTGGCTGACCGCGCTGGGCGGGACGGCGTAGACTGACCCTCACCATGTGGCAGGCGCTCCTCCTTCTCCGCCGCGACGAGGCCAACTGACGGCCGGCACCTCGTCGCGGTGGTGAGTCTGCGCCGGTCGGATTCCATCCAGCCGCCGAAGACTCCGTTCACTCGGGTCGACTGAGACCCAATCTCCCGCCTGATCTTCGGCGCCCCATGGTTGACGAGGAGCCACCATCCATGACCCACGACGCTGAGCCGGCCGCGTCCAGTGCCGCCGAGGCCGTACGGCCGACCGACCCGATCGCCCGCCAGACCCCCAGCCGCATGCCGGTCCACCGGTACCGGCCCTACCACGAGCAGTTCCGCATCGACCTGCCCGACCGCCAGTGGCCGTCGCGGGTGCTGACCAAGGCCCCACGCTGGTGTGCCGTCGACCTCCGCGACGGCAACCAGGCCCTGATCGACCCCATGTCGCCCGAGCGCAAGCGCCGGATGTTCCAGATGCTGGTCCGGATGGGCTACAAGGAGATCGAGGTCGGTTTCCCGGCGGCGAGCCAGACCGACTACGACTTCATCCGCATTCTCATCGAAGAGGATCTCATCCCGGACGACGTCACGATCCAGGTGCTGACCCAGTGCCGGGAGCCGCTGATCGAGCGCACCTTCGAGTCGCTGCGGGGCGCCCGCCGGGCGATCGTCCACTTCTACAACTCGACGTCGGTCCTGCAACGACGCGTCGTCTTCGGCCTGGACAAGCCGGGCATCACCGCGATCGCCCTGGACGGGGCCCGGTGGTGCCAGAAGTACGCCGAGATCCACACGCCCGACACCGACATTTACTACGAATATTCACCTGAGTCGTACACGGGCACCGAGCTCGACTACGCCCTGGAGATCTGCTCCGCGGTCATCGACGTCGTCGACCCCACCCCCGATCGGCCGCTGATCGTGAACCTGCCGGCGACGGTGGAGATGGCCACACCCAACGTCTACGCCGACTCCATCGAGTGGATGCACCGCCACCTGCCCCGCCGGAACTCCCTCGTGCTGTCGCTGCACCCGCACAACGACCGGGGCACCGGCGTGGCCGCCGCCGAGCTGGGGCTGCTGGCCGGCGCCGACCGGGTCGAGGGCTGCCTGTTCGGCAACGGCGAGCGCACCGGCAACGTCGACCTGGTGACGCTGGGCATGAACCTGTTCTCCCAGGGCATCGACCCGGAGATCGACTTCTCTAACATCGACGAGATTAAGCGTACGGTCGAGTATTGCAACCAGCTGCCCGTGCACGAGCGCCACCCGTACGCCGGGGACCTCGTCTACACCTCCTTCTCCGGCTCCCACCAGGACGCCATCAAGAAGGGCTTCGAGTGGCTGGAGCGCGACGCCGCCGCGGCCGGCGTTCCGGTCGACCAGTTCGCCTGGGGCGTGCCGTACCTGCCCATCGACCCCAAGGACGTCGGGCGGACGTACGAGGCGGTGATCCGGGTCAACTCCCAGTCCGGCAAGGGTGGCGTGGCCTACATCATGAAGACGGAGCACCACCTCGACCTGCCCCGCCGGCTGCAGATCGAGTTCTCCGGGGTCATCCAACGCCACACCGACAGCGAGGGTGGCGAGGTCCTGCCCGACGAGATGTGGGAGATCTTCTCCCGGGAGTACCTCGTCGAGCACCAGCCGTCTCCGCGCCTGACCATGGCCGGCTACTCAGTGTCCACGGTGGACGGCAAGGTCGAGATCAGCGTGGACGCCGTGGTGGACGGGGAATCGCGGCGACTCGTCGGCACCGGCAACGGCCCGATCGACGCCTTCGCCCACGCCCTGTCCGATGTGGACATCACCGTCCGGGTCCTCGACTACACCGAGCACGCGCTCTCGGCCGGCGGCGACGCCCAAGCGGCCGCCTACGTCGAGGCGGACGTCGGCGGCACCGTCGTCTGGGGCGTCGGCATCGACGCGAACATCGTCACCGCCTCCCTGCGGGCCGTGGTCGCGGCGGTCAACCGGGCCCGCTGACCGGGGGTCGCGATCGGTAGGGTGACCGGCCGCTCACCGGACGGGGTGGACGGCCGGTCACCGGACTCAGCTGGACCGCCCTACCGACATCGCGCGAA
>JADGGF010000638.1 GCA_019690055.1 Micromonosporaceae bacterium | reverse complement strand
GCGGGCGCGGGGGCCGCGACCGGAGTCGGGGTGGGGGCGGCGGATACGGCGGCAGCGGCAGCCGCCGGCACGGCACCAGACGCATCCGCCGGCACGGCACCAGAGGCAATCGTCACCGCGAGGTTGTCGGCGAACTGCTTGATCACCTTGTTGGAGACATCGGCAATCATGCCACGGCCGAACTGGGCCACCTTGCCCGAGATATCAAGATCTGTCACGACCTTGACCAGGGTGGCCGCCCCGCCGTTGGCATCGTGCAGCACCGCGCTCACCCGGGCGGAGGCGCCGCCGGCGCCCCGGACATCCTGGCCCGACGCCACGAACGCGACCCGCCGCCCGGTCTCATCGCGCTCGGTGATGCGGCCCTGGCCACGGTAGGTGAGCGAGATCGGCCCGAGCTTCACCTTCACCGTCCCAGTGAAGGCCGTGCCATCGAAGCTCGTCAACGTAGCCCCAGGCATGCACGGCGCGACCAGTTCGAGATCGAGGAGCACCGCCCACGCCTGGGCGACCGGCACCGGCACCTCGAAGCTCTGCTCCAACCGCATGGCGAGTTCCCTTCAATTCGTCGTGGACGGCCGTACCAGTTCAGCAACCCACGGCCCGCGACGCGACACTGCGTTCGGGCGAGTCTGACTCATCCAGGAGTCCACCGTGTTACACGGGCCGAGCACCGCGGGTCCGGCACGCCGGAACGACCGCTCGCGCCGGACCGGCGACCGCCCAGACCGGCGTGCGCCGACCACCCCGGCGCCCGGCCCGCGTACGACCGTCTACCAGCCGGCCGCGGCGGCCACCGCCCGCGCGGTGAGCACGCTGGCGAGGTGCCGACGATACTCGGCCGACCCGCTCAGGTCCGACGGAGGGGAGGTGCCTTCGCCGGCCTGCGCCGCCGCGGCCTTCACGGCGGCCACGTCGGCCGCGCCGACGAGGGCGGACTCCACCGCGGACGCCCGCACCGGCGTCGGGCCGGCGTTGACCAGCGCCACCCGGGCCTCGGCGATCGCACCGTTCTCGCGGCGCACCGCCGCCGCCGCGCCGACGATGGCCCAGGCCTGGGCGGTGCGGTGGAACTTCTCGTACCGGGCCGTCCATCCGGACGTCCGCGGTACCCGCACCTCGACCAACACCTCGTCGGGGGCGAGTGCCGTGGTGAAGGCGTCGGTGAAGAACTCCCGGGCCGGGATCGACCGCTGCCCGTTCGGGCCGGCGACCACGATCGTGCCATCGAGAGCAACCACTGCGGCCGGCAGGTCGCCGGCGGGGTCCGCGTGGGCCAGCGAGCCGCCGAGCGTACCCCGGTGACGGACCTGCCGGTCCCCGACGGTCCGGGCCACCACGGCGAGCAACGGCGACTCGGAGGCGACGAGCGACGAGCCGGCGACCTCGGCGTGGGTGGCCGTCGCCCCGATGACGAGCTCATCGCCCTCCAGCCGGATGCCCCGCAGGGCGGCGATGCCGCCGATGTCGACCACAGTGGACGGTGCCGCGAGCCGCAGCCGGAGCACCGGCATGAGGCTCTGGCCGCCGGCGAGCACCTTGGCGTCCTCGCCGGCCGAACGCAACGCCGCGACCGCGTCGGCCACCGAGGTCGGACGTACGTAGTCGAACGCGACCGGGATCATGCGGCACCTCCGTCACTCTGGCCCGACCCAGGGTTTTGCCCGTTCGCGGCTCGCCACACCCGCTCCGGGGTCAGCGGCATGGGAATGTCCGTGACGCCGCGCGGACGCAGCGCGTCGACGACGGCGTTCACGACGGCCGGGGTGGCGGCGATCGTCCCCGCCTCGCCGACGCCCTTGACGCCCAGCGGATGCGTGGTCGCGGGCGTCTCGGTCCGGTCGGCCACAATGGACGGAAGATCGGCCGCGCTCGGCAACAGGTACTCGGCGAACGAGCCGGTGACGAGGTTGCCGGACTCGTCGTACACCGCGTCCTCGTGCAGCGCCTGCGCGATGCCCTGGGCGACGCCGCCGTGGACCTGGCCCTCGACGATCAGCGGGTTGATGACCTTGCCGACATCGTCGACGCAGACGTACTTACGGATCGTGACCCGGCCCGTCTCGGTGTCCACCTCGACCGCGCACAGGTGCGTGCCGTGGGGGTACGAGAACGTGGACGGATCGTAGGTCGCCTCCGAGTCCAGGCTCGGCTCGACGCCGTCCGGCAGGTCGTGCGCGGCGAAGACCGCCAGCGCGATCTCGGGGATGGTCTTGGCCTGGTCAGGGTTGCCCTTGACCCGGAACGCCCCGTCGCGCCACTCGAGGTCGTCGGCCGAGCACTCCAGCAGGTGCGCCGCCACCCGGCGGGCCTTCTCGCGGACCTTCTCCGCCGCCTGCACCATCGCCACGCCACCGACGGCCAGGGACCGGGATCCGTACGTGTCCATGCCCTTGACCGCGATCCGCGTGTCGCCGTGCAGCACGGTGACGTCCTCGAACGGGACGCCGAGCTGGTCGGCGACGATCTGGCTCCACGCCGTGTCATGGCCCTGGCCGTGCGGG
>JADGGF010000043.1 GCA_019690055.1 Micromonosporaceae bacterium | reverse complement strand
CCCCCGGGGTTGTGTCAGCAAGGACGCCGTCCTGCGCGGGGGCACAGGACGGCGTCCTTCCTGGGCATACGGCGTCCTTCCTGGGCATTGAGACGTCATGAGGGCGTCCTTCCTGGCCCAGTCCACGTAACGCCGCGTCACTGCTGGCGGATCGCCTCGACCTCGATCTCGATCTTGAGCTTCTTGCCGACCAGGACGCCACCGGTCTCGAGCGCGGCGTTCCAGGTCATCCCGAAGTCCTCACGGTCGAGCTCGGTGCTCGCCGAGAAGCCGATGACCTCGGAGCCCCACGGCGTGGTGCCCACCCCGGCGTACTCGACCGGCAGCTCGATCTCCTTGGTGACCCCCCGGATCGTCAGGTCACCGGCGATCACGAGATCCGAGCCGTCGTGCTTGACGATGCGCTTGCTCTTGAAGGTCAGCTCGGGGTAGTTCTCCACGTCGAGGAAGTCGGGGCTGCGCAGGTGGTTGTCGCGGTCCTCCACACCCGTGTCGATGCTCGCCGCCTTGATGTGCACCTCGACGCTGCTCTGCAGCGGGTCCTCGGCGACCGTGATCGTCCCGGTGACCTCCTTGAAGATGCCCCGGACCCTGGTCACCATCATGTGCCGCGCCACGGCGCCGACGATCGTGTGCTTCGGGTCGAACACGAAGACACCGGGATCCGGGATCTCGACCCCCGCGACCGTACGAGTCATTGCGCTCCCCTTTTCTTGAAGGTTCAACTGTTGACGGGAGGAACAATACCGTCAGAGGTAGTTGCTGTGTCAACTGCTTCCCGGGTGTGAGTCGCGTCGCCCATCGGGCCGGGGCACGTCCCCGCCGGACGCGCTGACCGCGACCTTGTCGAGGGTCGGTAGGTTTCTGCGAGTGACGATGTCCGACGCGGCGGGGCCCGACGTGACCTGGTCCACGCACGCCGACGAACTGGACCACTGGGTCACCGCGGTGGCCCGACACCGCTTGTGGGACCACGTCGAGGACGACCCCACGGACGGTGACGGCCCCGAGGACACCGTCACCCGGGCTCGACACCGGATCGCGGAGCTCGTCGTCCACCTGGGGATGGTGCGCCGGGACGGGTTGCTCGCCCTGCCCGACGATCCCTGGCAGGACCTGGGGTTTGCAACCCGCATGGTCGATCGGCTCGCGTTTCTCGTCGACACCATGACTGAGGGGTCGCGACTGGGCGCCGAGGGGCTGCGCCTGAGCGCCGACGAGGTCGCCGTACTGCTCGCGGTGCCGTTCATCTACGACACCCTGCGGTCCTCGCTCGCCGGGCGCGAGCGCGCCGTCGCCCCGCACGACCTCACCCCGTCGCAGGACGCTACCAGCGAGCGCGCCGCCTTTGAGCGGTTCGCCCAGAGTTACTCCCAGCCCTACCGTCGCGCGCTCGCCGCCGTGGCGCGCGGGAACCGCGACGCCGCCGAGGAGATCGGCTGGTGGCTGCTGCACCGGTGGCTGGCCCGTCAGCCCGCCGCCTCCCGGGCGGAGGCGCTCACCGACCTGCTGGGGCCGGTGGCCGGGGCCGACGGCCCGGGGCCGTTGCGGCCCGACCGCCTGGCGCTGCTGCTGTGGGCCCTGCGGGTCAGTCCGGGCTTCCTCGCCCGGACCGACGCCGCAGCCCGCACCGATGGCCCGGCCCAGACCGGCGTCCCAACCGGCGCCGGTCGCCCGGACGCGCTCGCCGCGGTGGCCGCCGACGGGGTCCGCGAGCGCCTGCTCGGCTACCTCCTGGTGGTCGCGCGGGGACTGGCCATCGACGTGGTCGCCCTGCCGGAGGTGGTCAGCGAGCACCTCGGCATCGCCGACCCGGTCACCGCCGCCGGCCTGCGCGCCACCGCGGCGGCGGCCCGCTGGACGCATCGGGGCACGGCGCTGTCCCTGGAGGCGGCCTGCGATCACCCGGCGGCCGAGGTTGCCTTACGTTCACACATCGACACGTTGAACGACCTCTTCGCAGAGATCCACCGGGCCGCGGCCGCGGACGCCACGCTGGCCCCGTTGCGCGGCCTGCCGACCCACGTCACGACCGACGGGCTGCAACCATCCGTTGTGGACGGTGTGCGGGCCTACCAGTCCGCCGGCGTACGGTTCCGGCTGGCCGAGGACCGGGTGCAGGAGCTGCTCATGGGCGAGCAGCTCTACGGCGACCCGGCGCTGGCGATCCGGGAGCTGTACCAGAACGCGCTCGACGCGTGCCGGTACCGGCAGGCGCGCACCGAGTACCTCCGCCGAACCCGGGGCTTCGCCGACGACTGGACCGGGCGCATCCGCTTCGAGCAGGGAATCGACGCCGACGGGCGACCGTACCTGGACTGCATTGACAACGGCATCGGCATGGGGGTCCGGGAGCTGTCCGACGTCTTCGCCCAGGCCGGCGTCCGGCTCGGCGACCTGCCGGAGTTCATCGAGGAGCAGGCCGAGTGGGCCCGCCTGGACCCGCCGGTGCAGCTGCACCCCAACAGCCGGTTCGGCATCGGCGTGTTGAGCTACTTCATGCTCGCGGACGAAATCACGGTTCAGACGTGCCGGATGGAGCGCGACGGTACGCCCGGCCCGATGTTGCGCGTGTCCATTGCCGGACCCGGCAGCCTGTTCCGCATCCGGACGCTCGGCCCCGGCCGGGAGTGCGGCACGACCATCCGCCTGCACCTGCGCTCCGCCACCGCGGTGTCCTGTGTGGACACTCTGCGGAGCGTCCTGTGGGTGGCCGAGTTCGCCACCGAGGCCCGGCACGGCAGCGACCGTCACGAGTGGCAACCGGGTGAGCTCTCCACGGCGACCCCGCCGATGCAAGCGGCGAGCAAGTCCGGCCAGGGCGTGCCCGGGGCCGCCGTGGTGGCCGACCCCGCCGCCGGCGTGTGGTGGTGCACCGGCACGGGCGCGATCCTGGCCGACGGGCTGTGGGCCGGATGTGAGCTGACCGGAGCGGTGGTGAACCTCAGCCGCGACCTCGCCCCCCGGCTCTCTGTCGACCGCACCAAGATCCTCGGCTACCGCGACGAGGATCTGGAGCGCCTGCTCTGGCAGGCGGTCGACGCCCTCGTCGCGGCCGGCCCGGCGGTGCTCAGCTACGACTGGCTCGCCGCGTTCGCCCCCGCCCGGCCGCTCATCGCCGACGTGGTCTTCGAACGCGCGATCGCATCCGGCTACCGGCAGTGGCGACTGGGCGAGGACACGATCGATGCCTCGATCGCCGGCTGCTTCCTGCCCGACACGAACGGGCCGGCCGGTCCGGACCAGGTGGTCCAGTGGCGGCTCACCGCGCTGGCCGCGGCTGGCCGCTACCCCAAGCTGGTCACCCCCGGACCGGATTGGGCCGGAGTGGTCCGCGCCCGGCCCTCGGATGCCCTGATCATGAGTGTCGATATCGACGGCGCGGCTCCGTGGCTGGATCCCGCGCAGATCGTGCCGCTGGCGACCCTCGTGCGGGCGGCTCGGCGCATCGGCCGGCACCCCAGCGAGATCGCGGCCCGGCTGGAGGAACTGGGCTACACCGTCGCGGTCGGGCACGAGACGGTCGGCAGCGACCCGGACGACCTGCTTTTCCTCAGCCGGGACCTGGACAGCTCCCGGCCGTGGCTGGACCCGCGCCAACCGGTGCCGCTGCCCCACGTGCTCAAGGCCGCGCACCGCAGCGGGCGTCCGATCAAGGAGGTCAGAGCCCGCCTGGCCCGGCTCGGTTTCGAGTTCCACCCGGACCCCGAGTCCGTGCCGCTGGACGCGTTCGACCCCACCGACCTGGTGCTCGCCAGCCGGGACCTCGACGGCGCATTTCCCTGGCTCGATCCTAGCGACCCGGTCCCCCTCCTGCACGTGGTCCGCGTGGCGCACCGGGTGGGCCGGGAGGTGAGTGAGGTGGCGGCCCGCCTCGCGGTGCTGGGTTACCGGCTGCCGGCCGGCTGCGAGGGCCTGCACCGGGACGAGCACGACCTGGTGGTGCTCAGCCGCGACCTGGACCAGGCCTCCCCGTGGCTGGACCCGGCCGAACCAGTGTCCCCCGTGCACCTGCTCCGCTGCGCCCAGCGGACGGGTCGGCCGGTCACCGCGATCGCGGAGCGGCTGTCGGCGCTCGGCTACCCCGTCGGCGTGGACGCCACCCAACTCTCCACTGTGGAGATAACGCCGGACGACCTGGTGCTGGCCAGCCGTGACCTCAACGGCTCACCGCCCTGGCTCGACCCGACGCGACCGGTCTCCACCCTGCACCTGCTGCGGGCCTCCGAGCGGGCAGGAGTCCCGGTGACCACCGTTACGACCCGCCTGACCGAGCTCGGGTACCGCCTGGCCACGCCGGCCGGGAGCGTCCTCGCGTCCTCCCCCGACGCGCCACCCGACGTCATCGTCGACCACCTCGACCCGGACGACCTGGTGCTCACCAGCGTCGATCTGGACGGGGCCCACCCGTGGCTGGACCCCGCCGTGCCGGTCCCACCGGTCCACCTCGTCCGGGCCTCCCGGGCGACCGGACGGGACGTGCACGACATCACGGCCCGGCTTACCGTGTTCGGCTACACGGTGCAGACCCGGTTCGGCGAGGTGGCCGTCGACGAGCTGACCCGCGACGACCTCATCATCGTGAGCCAGGACCTGGACGGAGCCGATCCCTGGCTGAAGACCGACGAGCCGATCAGCCTGCCCCACCTGTTGCAGGCGGCCCGCCGCCTGCGCCGCCCGGTGGCCGACATCGCCGGTCGCCTCCAGCAGCTCGGGTACACGATCCAGGTCGATTCGGCCGCCATCTCCGTCGATGACATCCGGCCGAACGACCTCACGTACGCGAGCAACGACCTGGACGGCACCCGTCCGTGGCTCAACCACGATCGGCCGGTCCCGATGGCGCACGTCCTCGCCGGCGCGATCAAGACGCATCAACCGGTTCGTGATGTTGTCCATCGACTTACCATGATGCGCTACGCCGCCCCCGACATCGACGTATGCCTTCCTCGCTGGCGCCCCGGCGGCGGCTGAGGCCCGGCGGCGAGTGCCCAACACCTGACCCCGCCGAGAAGTCACCTCCGGGGCACTCCCCGCGCCCAGCACTGCCCGGAATGTGCCCTTCTGGCACCACGCACCCGGCACTCACCTTCGACACGTTCCTTGACCGGGTTGCGGGGGTCGGCCACGCTGGCACCGTGCCTGCGGTGTGCGAGGTCGAAGGCTGCGGGGTGCTCGCCATTGGACGGTGTGGTCCGTGCGGGCGGGCGATGTGCACCTCGCACCGGGCCTCGGTCGGCGGTGAGCCGGTCGTCGACCGGTGTATGGACTGCCAGCGCGTCGGCGCCCATGACCAGGCCCTCACCTCGGAGCGCACGCGGCAGGCGCACGAGGCGTACGTCGACGGGTTGGCCGCCCTTCCGCCGGGCATCGAGCGGCTCGTGCGCACGCTGCACTACCTCGCCGGGATCAGCGTCGGCCGGACGCCCCGCACCGGCCCGCTGCGGTTCGAGCCGATCCTCACCGACTTCTATCCGGACCTGGCCCGGGCCTGCCCGGACTTCTGGCCGAACGGCCCCGGCACCGTGAACCTGCTGGCCCCGCCGTGGAACTCGCTCGCCGTGGCGGCCTGGTTCCTGGGCCGCATCGCCCAGACCGGCAAGCCGCCGAACGCGACGCTCAAGGGCTGGATCACCGTCGGCAACTGGTGGCACGGCCGGCACTCGCAGCCGGCGCCGCCGCTGCCCGCCTGGCGCCTGCAGGAGGGCTCGCTCACCCATATTTCCCGGGTACGCCCCGAGACGACGGTGGACCGCCGGGCCGACGCCTACATCGTCGTCCCCGATGGCCGGGTGATGCTCACGTACGACGAGCCATGCCTGCTGTCGGCCCGCGGCCTGGTGACCATGGGTGTGCTGCTGTGGGGCCAACCCCGCCGCCCCTGGGAACCCAGTAGATGAGATCAGATCGGCCTCGGGCCGCGTGAGCCTGGACCGAGACGCGAGGGAGCGCCAGCGACCGAGCGCCGAGGGAAGGCCACGCACCAAGGGCCCGAGGCCCGTGCGAGCGGACGCGAGCACCAGAATTACAGAGTGGCGAAGCGTACGGTGGTCGTGATCGGTGACCGCGAGGTGAGCGTCTCCAACCCGGACAAGGTGTTCTTCCCGGGGCTCGGCCTCACCAAGCTCGACCTTGTGCACTGGTACCAGCGGCTGGCCGGTCCGGTGCTCACCGGGGTGCGGGGCCGGCCCATGGGCCTCAAGCGCTACGTCGACGGCATCGAGGGCGAGCCGTTCTACCAGAAGCGTGCCCCGGCGAACCGTCCACCGTGGATCGAGACCGCGCAGTTCCGCTACCCGTCCGGCGGAGTGGCCGACGAGGTCGTGGTGCGCCACCCGGCGGACCTCGCCTGGCTGGTTAACCTCGGCTGCATCGACTTTCATCCGCATCCGGTCCGGGCCGAGGACCTGGCGCACCCGGACGAGCTGCGCATCGACCTCGACCCCAACCCCGGGGTGGACTGGCCGCAGGTACGCGAGGTCGCCATGGTGGTGCGCGACGTCCTCGTCGATTGTGGACTCACGGGATTCCCAAAGACATCAGGGTCGCGCGGGCTGCACATCCTCGTCCGTATCCAGCCACTGTGGACATTCACGGAGCTGCGCCGGGCCGCGCTGACCGTCGCCCGGCTGGTGGAGCAGCGGGTGCCCCACCTGGCCACCAGCCGGTGGTGGAAGGAGGAGCGGCACGGGGTCTTCATCGACTACAACCAGAACGCCAAGGACCGTACGCAGTGCTCGGCGTACTCCATCCGGCCCACGCCCGACGGCCGGGTGTCGACGCCGCTGCGGTGGGAGGAGGTGCCGACCTGCGACCCGGCCGACTACACGGTCGCGACCGTGCCCGAGCGGGTGGACACCCTCGGCGACCCCGCGGAGGGCATCGACGAGGCGGCCGGTTCCCTGGAGACGCTGCTGCGGATCGCCGAGGAGCACCGGGCGGCCGGGTTGCCCGACGCCCCCGCGCCGCCGGCGGGCGACCGCGGCCGCGTCGCCACCCCGGCCCCGGGCAAGTCCAGTGGCGCCACGGGCCGGCGCCGCAGCACGATGCCGCTCATCGAGGTCGCCCGCGCGGCCACCAAGGCCGAGGCGCTCGCCGGCCTGGATCGCTGGAAGGCCCGCCACCCCGACGTCTGGCCACTGCTGCAGGCCGACGACGTCCTGGTCGACTCGATGCGCGGGCGCAGCAGCCTGTGGTACCGGGTGCGGCTGAACCTGCGCCACGTCCCGGCCGAGATGCGCCCGCCGCAGGAGGCGCTGGAGGTCGACTACGACCCGTTCGAACAGTGGCGCAACCACCCCGACGCCGAGGCGTGGCGCGCCGCTCGCCGCGGCCAGCGCTGACGACGGGCCGTACCACTCGGAAACTGGCTACTCGCGGAACACGGCCTACTCGCGGAAGAGCCCGACGTAGGCGGGCAGCGCCGGCTGGCCCCCGAGGTGGGCGAAGAGCACGGTGGAGTCGGCCGGGATGGTCCGGTCCCGGACGAGGTCGATGAGGGCGGCCATCGACTTGCCCTCGTACACCGGATCGGTGATGACCCCTTCGAGCCGGCCGAGCAGCCGGATGGCCTCGATCGTGGACTCGCCGGGAATCCCGTACGCCGGGCCCTCCCACCCCGGCAGCACCTCGATCTCGTCGTCACGCAGGTCGCGGTCGAGGCCGATCATCGCCGCGGTCCGGCGGGCGATGCGCGCCACCTGGTCGCGCGTCTCATCGATTTTGGCCGAAGCATCGATGCCAATGACGCGCCGCGGTCGGTCCTGGGTGGCGAACCCGGCGATCATCCCGGCCTGGGTCGAGCCGGTGACCGAGCAGACGACGATCGTGTCGAAGAAGACGCCGAGCTCGCGCTCCTGCTGCTGCACCTCGTACGCCCAGCGCGCGAAGCCCAGGCCGCCGAGCGGATGGTCCGAGGCGCCGGCCGGGATCGCGTACGGCTTGCCGCCCCGCGCCTGGACATCCTCGATCGCCCGCTCCCAGCTCGGCTTGAAGCCGACGCCGAAGCCGGCGGGGTCCAGCCGGACCTCGGCCCCCATGATCCGGGAGAGCATGATGTTGCCGGTCCGGTCGTTGAGCGCGTCGGGCCAGTCGACCCAGTTCTCCTGGACGAGCACGGCCTTGAGCCCGAGGTGCGCGGCGACCGCGGCGACCTGGCGGGTGTGGTTGGACTGATAGCCACCGATCGATACCAGCGTGTCGGCGCCCTGGGCGAGCGCATCGGGTACCAGGTACTCCAGCTTGCGTACCTTGTTGCCGCCGTAGGCGAGGCCGGAGTTGACGTCCTCCCGCTTGGCCCAGATCTGCGCGCCGCCCAGGTGCGCGGTCAGCCGGTTCAGCGGATGGATCGGCGACGGTCCGAACAGGAGCGGATACCGGGGGAACTCGTCGAGCTTCTGGGTGGCCATACGGCCGACGGTAGGAGCACCGTACGTCCGAGAAAAGCGAGTGTTACCGACCAGCGTGATCGGTATCGACGAACAATCGTCTACTGTCCATGCCATGACCCTGAACCCGTGGCGGCTGCGGCTGCTCGAGGCGCTCGACCGGGTCGGCACGGTGCGGGCCGTCGCCGCCGAGCAGCGGCTGGCGCCGTCGACCGTGTCCGAGCAGCTGGCCCTGCTGGAGGCCGAGGTCCGGACCCCGCTGGTCGAGCGGTCCGGGCGCCGGCTGCGGTTGACGCCGGCCGGCCGGCTGCTGGCCACGCGGGGGCGCGAGCTGCTCGACCACATGGATTCGATCGAGTCCGAGCTCGCCGAGCTGGCGGCCGAGCCGGTCGGCCACATCCGGGTGGCCAGCTTCGCCAGTGCCCTGACCTCGCTGGTCTTCCCGGCCGCGGTGGCGCTGTCGCGCAGCCATCCCCGCCTGGCCTTGGAGCTGCTCGAGCTCGAACCGCACGAGAGCGTCGAGGCGGTCCGGCGCGGGGACTGCGAGGTCGCGGTGACCTTCGACCAGGAGGACATGACCCTCGACCAGGAGGGCGGGAGCCCGCCGCTGACCGGAGGCGTGGTCGGCCAGGCGCTGGCCCGCGATCCCCTGCTCGTCCTGCTGCCCCGCGATCACCGGCTCGCCGGCCAGCCCACGGTCCGCCTGGCCGACCTGGCGGCCGAGCCGTGGGCGCTGGACCGGGAAGGGACGTACCTGGGTCGGCTGGTCCCCGCGCTGTGCCGCCGCAACGGGTTCGAACCCATCGTGCGGGGGCGCTTCACGAGCGTGGACCTGGTCGCGGCCGCCGTGGAGTGCGGGCTCGGCGTGGCGATCCTGCCCAAGCTCGCGTTCAGCGAGCACCGGCGCGCCGTGGCATCGGCCCGGGTGGAGGGGCTGGGCGAGCGCCGGATCTGGCTGGCGATGCGCGCCGGCGTACGCCGCCGGGTCGCCATCCAGACCCTGGTGGTCGCGCTGCGCGCGCAGGCGGCCGCGCTCGGGCACGTCGCCGGCTGACGATCGCGGGATCGCGTGACGCGCTGGCCACAGGTGGACAGCGCGAGCCACCGGCGGGGTGTGCCATCCTTCTCGGCGTGGACGCGATCGTGCTGAAGGCCTTCGGCGGGCCGGAGAACCTGGTCTTCGAGGATGTACCCGAGCCCGTGCCGGGCGAGGGCCAGGTGCTGGTGGAGCTGACCGCAATCGGAGTGAACTTCGTCGAAATCTACAACCGCATCGGGCGCTACCCCGGGCCGCTGCCGAGGGTCCTCGGCTCGGAAGGTGCGGGCACGGTGGTCGCCGTGGGCCCGGGAGTGGACAGCCTCCAGGTCGGCGACCGGGTGGCGTCGGCGTCGCTGCAGGGCGCGTACGCCCAGCGGGCCGTGGCGGCGGCGAACGACGTGGTGCCGGTGCCGGAGTCGGTCAGCGACGAGCTGGCGGCGGCCGCCCTCCTGCAGGGCCTGACCGCGCACTACCTGCTCTTCGACACGTATCCCGTCAAGCCCGGGGACACCGTCCTCGTGCACGCGGCCGCGGGCGGGGTCGGTCTGCTGCTCACGCAGATCGCGACCCGCCTGGGCGCCCGGGTGATCGCCACGGTCTCCACTGAGGAGAAGGAGCGGCTGGCCCGCGGGGCCGGCGCGGCCGAGGTGATCCGGTACGGCGACGGGGTGGACGTGGCGGCGGAGGTCCGCCGGCTCACCGGCGGCGAGGGAGTGGCGGCCGTCTACGACGGGGTCGGCGCCGCGACCTTCGACGCGAGCCTGGCCAGCCTGCGCCCGCGGGGCGTGCTGGCGCTCTTCGGCCAGGCGAGCGGGCCGGTGCCGCCGGTCGACCCGCAGCGGCTCAACGCGGCCGGATCGGTGTACCTGACCCGGCCCACGCTGGGCCACTTCGTGGCGACCCCGGATGAGCTGCGCCGGCGGTCGGACGACCTGTTCCGGTTCATCGCCGAGGGGCTCGACATCCGCATCCACGCCCGGTACCCGCTGCGGGAGGCGGCCCGGGCCCAGTCGGACCTCGAGTCGCGCCGGACCACCGGCAAGCTGCTGCTCATCCCCTGACCCGACCGCGCGGCCGCGTCACCCTCCACTGAGGACAGTGGCGCGGCCGCCGAGGGTCACCAGACGTCGCCGTCGCGTGCAGCCCGCCGAGCGCATGGTCCCAGTCCTGGTCGGTGAAGCGGCCGTCGGAGGCGAGCTCGACCAGGGTTCGTACGGACGCGAGCACCGGGTGGGGGATTTCTGCCGTGTGGTGCAGCGCGATCGCGACCATTCCGTCATTGTGCGCACGACTACCCGAGATCACTGCCCGAGATCGTTGCCTGGCCGAGATCGTTGCCTGCCCGAGATCTTCGCCGCACCGTCGGCAGGTCGTGCGGGGTCGGCCGGCGGGGGCGTCGTACCGTAGGCCAGTCCCGACTCTCGCGTCCCGGCGAAAGGATCCCGAATGAAGCCAGAGCACGTCGCGGGTGATCTGGCGGCGGTCCTGTGGACCGAGGAGCAGATCGTGGCCCGCCTGCACGAGCTCGCGGCGCAGATCGAGGCCGACTACCGCGACGAGGACGGCACCGATCTCGACCTGCTGCTCGTCGGCGTACTTGGCGGGGCCGCGATGATGACTGCGGACCTGGCCCGGGCCCTCAACCGGCACGTGGAGATCAGCTGGATGGGGCTGTCGTCCTACCGCGCCGGCCCCGGCACCGTGGGCACGTCGGGCATGGTCCGGCTGCGCAAGGACCTCGACGTGGACATCGCGGGCCGCAACGTCCTGGTGGTCGACGGCGTGATCGACACGGGCCTGACCGCCTCCTGGCTGCTGTCCAACCTGCGCTCGCGCGGTCCGGCGTCGGTGCGCTTCTGCGCGCTGTTCCGCAAGCCGACGATCGCCGAGCTGCCCGACGAGGTCCGCTACATCGGCTTCGACGCTCCCGACGGCATCCTCGTGGGGTACGGCCTGGATTACGGCGGGCGCTACCGCAACCTGCGCTGCGCGGCCCTGCTCGCCCCGCACGTCTACGCCGGTCAGCGGGTATCCATGGACGGCCTCTCCGCCCAACCGGTCAGCTGACCGACCACCGGGTCTCGCCGCGGGCGCCGGATCGAGCGCCGCGGGGCCGCGTCACCGGGTCCCCCGACCCTGCCGGCCCCGAACGACAGTGCCGGGGCCGGCAGGTCCGACCCCGGCGTCCACCCGTGGCGACGGCGCCCCTCCGCCGCCCGGGCATTCCCACCGGCGTCGACTCGTCACACTGCGTCGCCGGTAGCCCTCGGCTTTCCCCAACAGGGCCGACTTAACCGGCCCGCCTCTGTGACATGCATCACATTATCGCGGAATTTTTCACGGCGCCAGATACCACCGCCCCGGCAACCCGGCTCCCTCCCACAACCGGCCGCCGCCATGATCACAAATGGGGACCAACCGGGTTGATCACCATGGCACGGATCGAGCGTCCACTATGGACGTCCGCTACGGTCGGAAACCGTGTGATGACAAGGAGTTGCTGGCTCCGGCCGTGCCTCGTCTCCTGGGCAATGGCGGTGTGACGGCCAGTACGATCAGCAACCGCGGGGGGCGATGGCCGGCGCCGAGAGCGATTTCAACGGAGCTTGCCCACCCGTGGGCGCTCGGCGTCGGAAACGGGAACACCGCCAGCGCCAAGTCGGAGGATCGATGAGCTCGCCAGCCGCCACGTCGTTGACCATCACCCGGCAACAGCAGGACCAGCGGCCCGTGCTTGTCCTCGCGGGTGGGCTCGACGCGACCACGGCCCCCCAACTCGCGTCCCTGGCCGTGAGCCTCATCGATGAAGGCGCTCGGGACATCATCGTCGACGCCAGCGGCCTCACGTCGTGTGACGCGGACGGCCTGTCGGTCTTCGTCCAGATCAACTCCCGGTTGCGCGCCCGGGCTGGGCGGCTCGCCCTGGCGGCGCTCACACCGGCCGTACACCAGGAGCTGGCGGCGAGCGGTCACGCCGACTCGTTCGTGGTGGCCGGGTCGGTGGCGGCAGCGCTCTACGCGATCCACCGCGACCACCCCTGATACCCCGCGACACCCCCTGCCCTAAAGGTCACTTTCTGGGCAGTTGCGGCGCCCGTCCCTGCCCAGAAAGTCGCCTTCAGGGCACGCGCGACAGCCCCGGACACCCCGTCAGGTCAGGACTTCGCCACCCCGGGCCGTCATCCCGGCGAGGGTGGCGTCGACGCGCGCCGGCGACGCCGAGGCGACGCTCACCACGAGGTTGCGCATCCGCACGGCCGCCCCGCTCGCGAACAGGTCGGGCAGCGACCGGCCCGGCACACGCCAAGGCCAGCCGGACAGACGCGGCTCGGACCCGTCGGTCAGCCCCTGGTAGAACCGCATACCCATCGCCGACGAGGCGGCGACCAGGATGCCCTGGTCGCCCAGGGCGGCGCAGATCTGCTCGCCCCGCCGGGCGAGCAGGCTCGGGAGCTGGGCGAACGGGATGTCGCAGATGAGCAGGCCGATCGGCTCATCGAACGGGAGGTCCCGGCAGTCCCCGGTCACCACCTGCAGCGACGCCCCGGTCTGGCCCGCCAGCGCGCCCAGGTACTCGCGCAGGTGACGCCCGGCGGCCTCGCTCGCGTCCTGCACGAGGGCGCGCTTTGGCCGGGCGCGGCGCAGCACGATACCGGTCGCCGCACCCGTACCGGCCCCCAGTTCCACCACCGACTCGGGGTCCGGCAGGGCGTCCACGGCCGCCCGGACGGCGACGAGCAGTCCCTCGGCCAGGTCGAGCAGTCGCCCACTGGCGCCCCGCAGGCCGTACTCCAGGCCGAACTCGCGACGCATGCGGTCCACATACGACGAGCGGGGCACCGACTCCAGCGGCACGACGTCGACCTCGGGACGCACCGGGCTGGCCGCGTCCCGGGCCGGACCCGTCGGG
Organism: Micromonosporaceae bacterium; assembly: GCA_019690055.1. Classification (GTDB taxonomy): domain Bacteria; phylum Actinomycetota; class Actinomycetes; order Mycobacteriales; family Micromonosporaceae; genus DATBGZ01. The sequence goes on along the minus strand of JADGGF010000043.1, from coordinate 2,597 downwards.
GCGCCGGGCGCAGGCAGGGGCAGCAGGTACGGTCGCAGCCGGGGCGTCTCATCGCTCAGGGCGGCCCGCAAGGCCTCCCACCACTCGTGGCGCAGCGCCCGGTAGCGGGGGTACACGTCGTCATAGATGTCCGCGCCCGCGTCACCGAACATCCCCGCGTTGTCGAACTCGACGGTCACCGTGGCGGCGAACGCCGCGGTGTCGGCATCGGGCTCAGGCTCCAGCGGCTCGACCGACGTCTCGGTGACGACCCCGCCCAGCCGGGCGAAGAAGGCAGCGGAGGCTTCGTGCAGCGCGAGGGACATCGGTCACCCCACTTTCACCTCCGGCGATGCCTGACCGTCGCACTGTAGCGGGATGTCTCTGCATACACAACACCGTGCCCACACGATAACCCTGGTACCGCTGCACCTCAGCACCCCAGCGTCCACTGTGGACGAAACCGAGGCAACCACACAGGAAGACGTTTCTTCGTGCGCATTCAGCGTCGAACGGGGGCCGCCGGCCGGCGCGGGCGGGCCGGCACATCGCGTCCGGGGCGGAGACGTACGGCCGGCCCGCTCATCACGGTGTACGGCTCCGTCACGGCGTACGGCTTCATCACGTAGGGCCGTCGGCCTGGCGGTGCCCCCGCACCCCGCAACCCAGGTCAAGACCGGAGAATGGTCCCCGGCGTCGCACTACCGCTGAAGAGGACGGCAGCGTATGGATCGGGAAGCGATCATCCGTAACCCGGACACGTACGACACCTGGCACTTCGCCGAGGCGAACCGGGTGGGCCGAACGATCTGGGTGTCCGGGCAGCGCGGGTTCGACGAACGCGACCAGATCGCCCGCGACCCGATGATCCAGGCGCGGGTCGCCTTCCGTCATCTCGAGCGGACACTGCGCGAGGCGGGCGCGACCCTGGACGACATCGTGTCCCTGACCTCGTACCACACGGACATGTCACACCTGGACGGGTTCCGCGCGGTCAAGGACGAGTTCATCCGCGCCCCCTACCCGGCCTGGACGATCGTCGGGGTCTCGGCGCTCGCCTCCCCCGAGATGGTCGTCGAGATCTCCGCGATCGCGGTCGCCGGCTCCGGTCGGCGCCCCACCGAGCACCGCTTCGGCTACTGACCCTGGGCGGCGCCGGACTATGCCGCGCGGCGGCGGGACCGGAAGGTGATCCGGCGGACGGTGGCGGCGATCGGCCGTCCCAGGTAGGTGCCGAGGCTCGCGCCGGCGCCGATGCCGACCGCGACCCCCAGCGCCAGCAGCAGGGTCGACCCGGCGGCCGACGGGTCCCCCGATCCGGGCTCGGTGCCGACGAGCTGGAGCAGCCCGCGGTAGATCGCCAGGCCGGGCACGAGCGGCAGGACGGCGGCCGTGATCAGGCCGAACCCCGGCACCTGGGTGCGCCGCACGATGAGCGCGGTGAGCATGGCGGGGATCAGCGCGGCGATGGTGTTCGCCGGAACCGTCGCCACGTCCAGCCGGACGGCCTCGGTGAACGCCGCCCAGCCGACCAGCGCCATCGCCGCGGAAAGCAGGATCGTGACCACGTCGGCGTAGACGGAGATCGCGTACATGATCGCGAGCAGGCCGGCGGCGGCGAACCGGGCCCCGGGCGGGCTGGGGTCGAACGGCTCGGCCGAGATGGACAGCGGCACCCCGAGATACTGGGCCAGCGCCAGGCCGCCCACGATGCCGGCCACGATGCCGCCGGTCCGCAGGAACACCTCCAGCACCCGGGCCGAGGCCGTGACGTAGAACTGGTCAATGGCGTCCTGGACGGCGCCGACCATCATCACGCCGGCCAGCAGCATGACGATGCCGCCCACCACGATCAGCGTGGGGTCGAGGCCCACGAAGAACGCCACCCCCTGCCGCCCGGCGTGGGTGATCCCGGCGGCGACGAGCGTGATGACCCCGGCCGCGACGAGCTGGCGGAAGAACGGCGGCACTCGGCGTCGGTCGAACCAGGCGAGCATCAGGTCCACCACGAGACCGCTGGCGAAGCTGAGCACCAGGATCTTCCAGTTCGTGGTGAACAGCAACGACACGGCCGGACCCACACCGGCGTTGCCCAACAGGGCGACCCAACGCGGGTACGGGTGGGGGGCGGAGCGTATCCGCACCAGGGCCGCGCTCGCCTCGGGCAGCGGCAGCCCCCGCTCGACCTGCCTGACCAGGCGCAGCAGGCGGCGGACCCGGGTGTAGTCCACGTCCGCCGGGCGGACGATCCGGATCGCGGTGACGGGCGGGCGGCTGGCGTCGGGCTGGTACGAGGCCGAGATGGCCGTGTAGGTGACGTCGACGTGAACGCCCTCCAGGCCGTACGCCTGGGTGATCTTGAGTATGAAGAGCACGACGTCGTTGGCGGACATCCCGGCCGACAACAGCTCGTCGCCGACCCGCATCCCGAGCCGCAGCACCGCGTACGGATCGGGGTCGGCCACCGGGGTCGCCGCCGCGGTCTGGTCGTCGGTCGTGAGCACCGACAAAGGATAGGGCGATCAAGCAGCGACGGGAACCGGGCGGATGGCCGGACGCCGGGACCGCGCCCCGGCGTCCGTCGCCTGTGGACGGAGTCCTCGGTGGGTCAGCGGCTC
>JADGGF010000637.1 GCA_019690055.1 Micromonosporaceae bacterium | reverse complement strand
GGGCGAGCTGAACCTGCCGAGGCCGCCGGAGGAGTCAGTCCGGGTCGACCTGACGTACACCACGCGGACGTTCCGCATGACGCGCGCCGATATCGGCAGCGACCTCGCCGTCATCACGGTGCCCACCCCGCAGGTCCCGCGCGGCGGGGCGATGGTGGTGACCGAGCACGGGCTCGGCCTGCTCACCCTCTACGGCATGTTCGGCGACAGCGCCCCGACGGACCTGGCCGGCTTTCTGGAGTTCGCCCGCGGCCTGACACGGCCGGACACGTACGAGGTCATCAAGGACCTCGAGCCGGTCGGCGAGGCCGCCGTCTTCCGGTTCCCGGCCAGCGTCCGCCGCCGCTACGAGCGCCTGCGTCACTTTCCCGCCGGGCTGCTCGTCCTGGGCGACGCCGTGTGCAGCTTCAACCCGGCGTACGGCCAGGGCATGGGCGTCGCCGCGATCCAGGCGACGATCCTGCGTCGCCTGGCCACGGCCGACCCAGCGGTGTCCCCGCTGCGGTTCTTCCGCGCGATATCGTCCACCGTGGACACACCCTGGCAGATCGTGACCGGCGGCGACCTCGCCCACCCCCGGGCGGAGGGCCGTCGGACGCCCATGCTCAGGGTCGTCAACCGGTACCTGGGGTGCCTGACGACGGCGGCCACGCGGGACGCCGCGCTGTCGTTGGCGTTCCACCGGGTGACCAACCTGGTCGCCGCCCCGCCCACGCTGATGCGCCCCGACCGGGCGTTGCGGGTGCTGGCGCGCCGCTGGTAGCCGCCAGTCCGCGGTCGGGCGACGACGCGGCGCCCGCTGTCCACCGCCGGCGAGGCGGGCCGGTCGCCGCGCGCGGGACAGGCATCGGACCTTGTCCGGCTCGCCGTGTCGGCGCTGGCCCCCGAGCCCCCCACCGGCTATGGTCCGACGTGTGTTCGACACGCGGTGGGACGAGGGTCTGGACGAGGCGCAGCTGGCCGCAGCCACGCACGGTGACGCTCCGCTGATCGTGGTCGCCGGCGCCGGGACGGGCAAGACCCGCACGCTCGTGGCCCGGGTCGCGGCGCTGCTCGACCGTGGTGTCGAGCCCGAGCGCATCCTGCTGCTCACCTTCACCCGCCGGGCGGCCGAGGAGATGCTGCACCGGGCGGCCACCGCCTGCGGCCGGCCCGATCTGGCGGCCCGGCTCTGGGGCGGCACGTTCCACGCGGTCGCCTACCGCCTGGTCGCCGAGTACGCCGAGACCCTCGGCCTGAACCCGGGCCTGTCGGTGCTCGACCCCGCCGACGCCCACGACCTCATGGACCTGCTGCGCCAGGAGTACGGCCTGGCCAACGGCGCCGCCGCGAGCGGGGCGGGCGGGGCGCGCCGCGCCACCCAGCGCTTTCCGCGCGGCGAGACGCTGGTGGACATCTACTCCCGCGCGGTGAACACGGGCGTGCCGGCCCGGGAAGTGATCGCGTCGATGGCGCCGTGGTGCACCCCCCACACCGACGCCATCCTCGAACTTTTCCAGGGCTACATGGCGCGCAAGCGCGAGCGCGGGCTGCTGGACTTCGACGACCTGCTGCTCGGCTGGCGGGCGTTGCTCAGCGACCCCACGCTCGGGCCGGCGCTGGCGTCCCGGTGGAGCCACGTCCTCGTCGACGAGTACCAGGACGTCAACCAGATCCAGGTCGACATCGTCCGGCTGCTGCGCCCGGACGGCACCGGCCTGACCGTGGTCGGCGACGACGCCCAGGCCATCTACGGGTTTCGCGGCGCGGACAGCCGCCACCTGGTCGCCCTGCGCGAGGACCTGCCGGCGGCCCGCACGATCTGCCTGGAGCAGAACTTCCGCTCCCGCCAGCGGATCCTCGACCTCGCCAACGTCGTGCGGCCCGACGGCGGCGGGCCGCGGCTGCGGCTGCGGTCGACCCGCGAGGGCGGTCCCCGCCCGCGGCTGGTGCGCTGCCCCGACGCCGCCACTGAGGCCCGGCTGGTCACCGACGCCGTCCTCGAGGCGCTGGACCAGGGCCGTCCCCTGCGGACGCAGGCCGTGCTCATGCGGGCGGCCCACCACAGCGACCTGCTCGAGGTGGAGCTCACCAGCCGTGGCGTCCCGTTCGTCAAGTACGGCGGGCTGAAGTTCCTCGAGGCGGCGCACGTCAAAGACTTCATCGCCGGCGTGCGGGTGCTGGACAACCCGCGCGACGAGCTGGCCTGGTTCCGCCTGCTGCGGCTGCACGACGGGATCGGCCCGGCCCGGGCCCGCGCCATCCTCGATGCTCTCCGCATCACCGAGGAGGGAGTCGAGCAGCGGCATCCGGAGGCCGTCGCGGTGGCTCCGGCCGGCAGCCGTACGGCCCTGGCCGCCACCCTCGCCGCCCTCGCCGCGGCCCGGGGTCACACCGCAGTGGCCGAGCGCGCCGAGGGAATCCTCGGCCTGCTCCGGCCGCTGCTGACCGCGCGCTACCCCGACCACCCGGCCCGGCTGGGCGACCTCGACCGCCTCGTCGGCGCCGCCGCCGGCTCGCCGTCGCT
>JADGGF010000636.1 GCA_019690055.1 Micromonosporaceae bacterium | reverse complement strand
GGAGGGACGGGTCCTCCCCCCGGTGATCGCGGACCACCGGCCCGCTGTCGAAGGCCGTAACCTCGACATCACTGTTCAGAACGTCGCGGATGCCATCCACGGGCTCGACGCCGAACACGGGGCCGTCCTCGTCGGTCGGGGGCTGGTCGACGGCGCCGGCGCCAAAGTCAATGTCGATCTTGCCTAGCTTGGACATACCGGGGTCATCTGCGATGGGATTAGTCATGTTCACACGCTAGATGGCCTCCGCCTGAACCGAATGGGGGAAAGTCCCCTTCCCACCCCCCAACCTGGCCAGCCCACACTGCTGCGACAGAGGCCGTCCGCCTCACGGTCGTGGCCTGACGCCCGCCATGCCGATCCCGACTGTCGCCCAACGCCCCCATCCGGTTCGCCGGCCAACCACACCATGCAGCCCATGCCCTGTCTCCAGGTGCGCTGAGGGCTTGGGCCGCCCGAGGCAGGTCGCTTCGGTCTCCCCTCGATGCCGGGTGAGTTCGGCTCAGCCGAGTTCTTGAGCGAGCCCGATGAGAATGCCCTCAGGCCCGCGGATGTAGCAGAGCCGGTACGCAGCTTCGTACTGGATCACGTCGGTGCTGACGAGCTGCGCGCCGTACCTGCGGAGGCGGGCGAGCGTTTCGTCGATATCGTCCACTTCGAACATCACCCGGAGGTAGCCCAGTGCGTTCACCGGGGCGTTGCGGTGATCGGCGACCACCGGCGGCGCGAGAAAACGCGAGAGTTCGAGCCGGCCGTGGCCGTCAGGCGTGCGCATCATGGCGACCTCGACCCGTTGATCGCCAAGACCGGTAACGCGCCCCGCCCACTCGCCTTCAACTGTGGCCCGTCCTTCGAGTTCGAGGCCGAGTTCGCGGAAGAACTCGACAGCCGCTCCGAGGTCCTCGACGACGATGCCGATGTTGTCCAATCTGAGAGCCATCTCGGTAGCCTAGTGGGCCGGTCTGCATCCGGGGTCTTGACGCTTCTCGGTCGCGGCGACGCCTCGTGCACACTGGCTACGCTCAGCCGGCCCGCAGGCCGCGCCCTGGTGCGGTCTCTTGACTTCCTCTGTGGCAATCGGAGACGGACGCCGCTGCCCCCATGAGGAATTCGTACACCGGTGCCGCGCGTAGGACCGTTACTCCCGGAATGCCAACTGGCGCAACAGTTCGCCGAGGCGCTCTCGTTCCTCGGGCGGAACCGCGGCCTTCAAGGCCCGCTCCACGGCGCGCGTCGACTTCTGTGCTCGGGCGAACAAGGCGCGGCCGGCCTCCGTCGCGACCACGACGTTCGCGCGGCGGTCGCTGGGGTCCGGGTGGCGCTCGACCAGTCCCCGTTTCTCCAACTCGTCGACGATGGCGACGATCTGACTCGGGTCGAGGCGGAGGAACTCGGCCAGCTCGCGCTGGGTGGGGAGGACGTCGTCGGCGGCCAGCGCGAGCACGGAGTACGACCGCGGCTTCAGGCCGTGCTCGGCCAAGGCGGTGTTCGCCGCGGCGAGCGCAAGCGCGTTGGCCCGCGCGAGCAGGAAGTTCAGGTCCCGGGCGAGCGCGCTTGTCCGCATGCGGTCGACACCGATCGCCTGCGCCTTCCCCGCGGTCGACATGACCGCCATCCTAGGGGACAAACGTTTCCGCTACCAATAGTTGACATCCTCAACGGTAGTGTGCTCAGATCGGGATGGCGGACAGGTAAGGGGTTCCCATGCTGGACGGCAAGGTCGCCATCGTCACCGGGTCGGGTCGAGGACTTGGTCTCGCCTACGCCGTGGAGTTGGCTCGGCGAGGCGCGTCGATTGTTGTCAATGATGTCGATGCTGAGGCTGTGGCTGAAGCGACGGCCCGGATCCGGGCCGTCGGGGGCAGGACGGTCGCCGTGGTGGCGCCGGTCGGCCCGACCGGGACCGCGCGGGCGCTGGTCGCGGCGGCGGTCGAGAGCTTCGGTCGGCTGGACATCGTTGTCACCAACGCCGGCATCATCCGCGACGCTGTGCTGTGGAAGATGAGCGACGAGGAGTTCGACGCCGTCATCGACGTGCATCTGCGCGGCACGTTCACCACGGTGCGCGAAGCCGTGCGGCACATGCGCACTGCTGGCCACGGTGGACGAATCATCTGCATCGGTTCCCCCACCGGGCAGCGCGGAAACTTCGGCCAGACCAACTACGCGGCCGCCAAGGCGGGCATCGTCGGGATGGTCCGCACCTGGGCGTTGGAGCTGCAGCGTGCCGGCATCACCGCCAACGCCGTCATCCCCGTCGCCGCGACCGCCATGACCGCCACCGTCCCCTACTTCGCGGCCGCGGTGCGGGCGTGGGAGACCGGCGAGCCGGTGCCCGAGTTCTTCCGCCGCGAACTCGGGTTCGGCACGGCGGAGGATGTCGCGGGACTCATCGCGTTCCTGGCCTCCGACGCGGCGGGCGCCGTGACCGGGCAGGTCATCGGCGTCGGTGGTGACCGCCTCCAGATCTGGACCCATCCGGAGGCCGCGGTGACCGCCTACCGGGAGGGCGGTTGGAC
>JADGGF010000042.1 GCA_019690055.1 Micromonosporaceae bacterium | reverse complement strand
GTCGTGGGCGCCGCCTTGGCGGTGCCCTTCGTCGGTGCGACCGTCGCGGTGGTCGGCGCCGACTCGTCGGCCGGCTTGGCGGTCGTGGCGGCGGTGGCCGACGAATCGGACGTCACCGGACGAGGCTTGGCGCCCGGCCGCGGGGCCAGCGCCCGGGGGGCGGGCGACACCGGCGCCGCGGGCGCGGCGGCCGACCCGGGGCGCAGCCTGGCCAGCCACCCATGCTTGGCCGTCTCGGCGCCGGCCGGCTTCGGCGGCGGAGGCAGCACCAGGAAGAACCGGGCGATCGGGCCGCGGGCCTTCGCCGCCGCGGCCGCCCGCTCCCGAGCGGTCTTCGGCTCGGGGGTGGTCACGATCGGCGGGTACTTGCGCAGCACCCACTGCTGCTGGCCCAGCGAGATCAGGTTCTGGGTGACCCAGTAGATGATCACGCCGATCGGGAACGCCCAGCCCGAGAGCAACAGCGAGAGCGGGATGCCGTAGAGCATCAGCCGCTGGATCATCCGCTGCTGTGGCTCGACCTGCCAGCCGGTCTTGAGGATCATCTGGCGGCTGCTCATGAATGTCGTGAACATCATGATCAGCACCAGGACCGCGGCCACGACCTTGGCGGCGGCCGGATGGGCCCCGCCGAGCGCCTGGATGTGGGCCGGGTCGTTGGCGAAGCTCGCGGGGATCGGGGCGTTGAACAGGTGGGCCGAGGTGGCACTATCGAACAGCTGTACAGTCCAGCCGTACAGGGTCTTCGGTGGCCCGTCCGGGTTCTCCGGCTGAACGTTCAGCGGATTGAGGTACTTCAGCACATGGAAGAGACCGAAGAAGACCGGTATCTGCAGGAACAAGGGCAGACACCCCATGAGGGGGTTGACCTTCTCCTCCTGATACAGCTTCATCATCTCTTCGCGCAGCGTGGCCGGGTCGCCCTTGTACTTGGCCTGCAGCTCGCGGATCTTCGGCGCCAGCGCCTGCATCGCCCGCTGCGACTTGATCTGCTTGACGAAGATCGGGAACAGCACGAGCCGGACCGTGATGACCAGGAACACGATCGCCAGGACCCACTCCCAGCTCGTGCCGAGGAACCGGCCGTCGCCGGGCAGGAGCAGGGCCCACAGGTCGTGCCATCGCAGCAGGACCCACGAGATGATCTTGTAAATCGGCTCCATCAGCCAGCTCATGTGGCTCAGTGCTCCTGATCGGTCGCGACGGGGGAGGGGTCGGGGGCGGCCGGTTGCCGCGGCGGAACGTGGTCGATCCCGCCCGGGTGGAACGGATGGCACCGCAGCAGGCGCCGGACGGCGAGCCCGATGCCGCGCACCGGCCCGTGCACCGCGATCGCCGTCAGCGCATATTCACTACACGACGGGTAGAACCGGCACAGTGGTGGCAGGGCCGGACTTATCCACCGACGGTACGCGACGATCGGGGCCGCGACCACGCGCCCGAGGCGCGTGGTGGGCATAACCACACTCGGTGGTCGTTCCACGACGGTCTGCTCGGGCTGCGCCCACTCAGCCGGCGACGCGTACGGAGCCGACCCCGCACGATCCGCCGGCACCATGGGCAGGTCGACGTACGACCTCGGTTCCGCTGACCGTACGGCTCGGGCGCGGCCGGCCCAGGGCCACAGCGCGGCCAGGCTGATCGATGCTCTAGCCACCCTCGCGCCTCCCGGCCGAGCGCGGCCGACCAGCGGCGGCCAGCGCCTCACGAAGGTGGCGCCCCAACTCGTCGAAGCTCCGCCCAGCGGCGTCGGGCAGGACCCGGACCACCACATCGGTCCCGGGGCGGAGTCGGTCCAGCTCGGTGCGTAGCAGGTGGCGCAGCCGGCGCCGTACGGTGTTGCGGGTGACCGCGCTCCCCACGGCCCGGGGAACGACGAAACCCGCCCGGGGCCGACGGGTCACGCCGTCGGCCGGGTCGGGCGTGTGCAGATGAACCACGAGGCCGTTGCGGGCTGCGCGGCGGCCGCGCCGGATGACCGTGGCGAAGTCGTCAGACCGCCGGAGCCGCTGGTCTGCCGCGAGCACGGTCGTTCTCCGGTGCTGCGCGGATCAGGCGGACAGCCGCTCGCGCCCCTTGGCGCGCCGCGCGTTGATGATGGCGCGACCGGCACGCGTACGCATCCGCAGACGGAAGCCGTGGGTCTTCGCGCGCCGACGGTTGTTCGGCTGGTAGGTGCGCTTGCTCACTGGTTCTCGTGCCTTCCGTACGTCCTGCGCGAACCAAGCCAGCGTACCGGGCGCTCAGAAGGCCGACCAAACCACCCCGGCGGCCGACGCCTGGCTGACCGGACAGTGGTTGAGCCAGCGGCGCCCGCGCTGTTAGCGTGCCCGGTTGCGGGGCTGATGGTGACGGCACGCCGACGACGGGCCACGGGAGATCCGGCTCGGGGCCGGCGCGGTCCGAGCGAGCCGACGAGCGGGCCGGACGACGGTCGGCGGTCACTCGTCCGGCACGGACCGTGCCGGGGATGACGTACGGCCACGGTGCACCATGCCGATAGATGCACAGGTATCCACTTGTACACAGGGTGTGGATAACCTGTGGATATCGGACAGGTAGGTCGTGACCGAAGAGGTAGGGGTGACGGGGTGACTGATCCGGCAGACTGCGCGGTCGTGTGGGGTGCCGTGAACGACATCCTGTTCCACCAGGAAGGTCTGTCCCAGCAGCGCCGTGCCTTCCTCCGGCTGACCTCGCTGCGCGCCATCATCGACGACACGGCCCTGCTCGCCGTCCCGGACGCGTACACCCGGGAGCAGATCGAGACCCACCTGCGCGGCCACATCACCGAGGCGCTGAGCCAGCACCTGGGCCGCACCATGCAGGTGGCGGTCACCATCCGGCCCCCGGAGGAGGGCCAGGTCGACCCGCTCAACGCCCCGACGGCCGCGGTCGCCATGGTCCCGGTGCCCCGGTCGCCCGCCCCGGCAACCGCCACACCACGACAGCCCGAGAGCGCGGCGGCCGGCAGCGCGGGCGGCTCGGCGAGCGGCGACCGGACAGGGTACGTCGCCGCGCACCAGCGCGACGACCGGGCCCGCACGACGACCGACGGCGGCAACCGGCTGAACCCGAAGTACACCTTCGAGTCGTTCGTCGTCGGGGTCTCCAACCGGTTCGCACACGCCGCCGCGTACGCGGTCTCCGAGGCCCCCGCCAAGGCCTACAACCCGCTGTTCATCTACGGCGGCTCCGGACTCGGCAAGACGCACCTGCTGCATGCCATCGGGCACTCCGCGCAGGCGCTGGGCACCGCGAAGGCCGTGCGGTACGTCTCGACCGAGGAGTTCACCAACGACTTCATCAACAGCGTGCGCGACGACAAGCAGAGCGCGTTCCAGCGCCGCTACCGCGACGAGGTGGACATCCTCCTCATCGACGACATCCAGTTCCTGGAGAACCGGGAGCGCACGCAGGAGGAGTTCTTCCACACCTTCAACACGCTCCACAACGCGAACAAGCAGATCGTCATCACCTCGGACCGCAAGGCCAAGGACCTGGCCACCCTGGAGGACCGGCTGCGGACCCGGTTCGAGTGGGGGCTGGTGACCGACATCAAGCCGCCCGACCTCGAGACCCGCATCGCGATCCTGCAGAAGAAGCAGGCCCAGGAGCGCCTGCACGTCCCGACGGCGGTCCTGGAGTTCATCGCGTCGCGGATCACCATGTCGATCCGCGAGCTCGAGGGCGCGTTGCTGCGGGTCACCGCGTTCGCCAGCCTGAACCGTTCCACGGTCGACCTCGCGCTGGCCGAGGAGGTCCTGCGTGACTTCATCCCGGACGGCTCCGCGCCCGAGCTCACCGTCGAGCAGATCATGGAAGTGGTGTCCGAGTACTTCGGCGTGAGCGTCGACGACCTGCGCGGCCAGTCGCGGTCCCGGGTCCTGGTCACTGCGCGGCAGGTCGCCATGTACCTGTGCCGGGAACTCACCGACATGTCCCTGCCCCGGATCGGGCAGGCCTTCGGCGGCCGTGACCACACGACGGTCATGCACGCCGAGCGCAAGATCCGTCAGCTCATGTCGGAACGGCGCACGCTGTTCAACCAGATCGCCGAGTTGACCAACCGCATCAAGCAACTCCCGTAAACCCGGAACTCTGTTCCCCGTCCGGGCGGACCGCACGCCGGCCTCGCCCGGTCCTCGCGCATCGTCGTCACTGTCCACAGCCCTCCATCGCTGTCCACAGCCTGTGAACAACGCCTGGGGACAAGCCTGTGAACTATATCGGTGGGTAATCGCCGGTTTACGTAACGTGCTCGCGCTTCCTGGGGACAACCAGTGGATATCTCGTGGACGACGTCGTGGATGACGGCGTGGCCAGCACCGCCGGAGCCCGGCCTGTGGATATGACCGGTCCGCCGCCCCCAGGTCATCCACGGAAAATCCACCGCCGATCACCCGGTCTGACCAGGCACAACGCCCGTCATCCCCAGCTTCCACAGCACCGACGACGATGACGGTAGATCTTCATCCCGAAAAACAGAACTTGGTCGCGCTGTGGATTCCGACGAGCCGCCCCACCCACCACGGTCCACCGCCCACCCGTCGCCGGGCCCATCAGCGCCGGCGCGGTCGGCCGCCAGCGCGTCAGGGAAACGACCCGCGTGGCGTTGCTGGAGTCGTCGGCGACCAACGGCCACAATCAGACCTCGACCGCGCCCCGGCCGGGGTGCGCGCCAGGAGTTCCTGGGGTTCGGCCCGAGGAACCGCACGCGCGGGAGGGCAGCATGAAGTTCCGGGTTGAGCGGGACCACCTCGCCGACGCCGTCGCCTGGACGGCCAAGAGCCTGCCGACACGCCCCTCCGTCCCGGTTCTCGCCGGGGTGCTGCTGCGCGTCGAGGACGGAGTGCTCACCGTCTCCGGGTTCGACTACGAGGTCTCCAGCCAGGTGACCGTCGCCGTGCAGGGCGACTCCGACGGCGCGGCCCTGGTCTCCGGCCGGCTTCTCGCCGAGATCACCAAGGCGCTGCCGGCCAAGCCGGTCGAGGTAGCCGCGGTCGGCTCCCACCTGGAGCTCATCTGCGGCAGCGCCCGGTTCACCCTGCCAACGATGCCCGTCGAGGACTACCCCACGCTGCCGGCGATGCCGGAGACCGCGGGCGTCGTCGACGCGCAGACGTTCGCCCTGGCGGTCCACCAGGTCGCGATCGCCGCCGGGCGCGACGAGACGATCCCGATGCTCACCGGCGTCCGCATGGAGCTCGAGGGCGAGACGCTCTCCCTGCTGGCCACCGACCGCTACCGGGCGGCCATCCGCGAGATCACCTGGCGGCCGAACGAGCCGGGCGCGAGCCTGTACGCGCTGGTGCCGGCGCGCACGCTGCACGACACCGCCAAGACGCTCGGCCCGCTGGGCGGCGACGTGACGGTGGCCCTGTCCCGCGGCGGTGTGGGCGAGGGAATGATCGGCTTCGCCGGCGGCACCCGGCGCACCACGAGCCGCCTGCTCGACCCCGACTTCCCCAAGATCCGGGCCCTCTTCCCCGAGGACCACAAGGCCTGGGCCCGCATGAACGTCAGCGCGCTCACCGAGGTGGTCAAGCGGGTGGCCCTGGTCGCCGACCGCACGACCCCCGTCCGCCTGAGCTTCTCCGACGGCGAGGTCGTGGTCGAGGCCGGCGGCAGTGAGGACGCCCGGGCCAGCGAGGCCATGGAGGCCGACTTCACCGGCGAGCCGCTCACCGTGGCCTTCAACCCGAGCTACCTGCTCGACGGCCTGTCGGTCCTCGACTCGCCCAAGGTGCTGATCTCGTTCAGCCAACCGATGAAGCCCGCCGTGGTGACGCCGGCCGGCGACGACGGCGAGTCCATTCCGGGCTACCGCTACCTGATCATGCCCATGCGGGTCGGCAGCTGATCCTGGCCCGAATTTCGGCCGGCGAGGGCGTGCTCCGGGCGGAGAGAGCGCAGGATCGAGGGGGTGGCTGGCCCGGGCCGCGGGGCCTGGACCGAGGAGGCGACAGGGCTCGCGGCCGAGCGACGAGGGCCAGGCACTCGGGGCCTGAGGCCCGTGCTCGCGGCAAGGGCGCCAGGGCTGAGCGAGCACCAGGATCACGGCACAGGGGGTAGAGCATGCAACTCGGTCTGGTCGGGCTTGGGCGCATGGGCGGCAACATGGCGGCCCGACTGCGGGCCGCGGGGCACCAGGTGGTGGGTTTCGACCGGGATCCCCACGTCTCCGAGGTGGCCGGCCTACCCGAGCTCGTGGCGGCGCTGGTCCCACCGCGCATCGTCTGGGTGATGGTGCCCGCCGAGGTCACCGATGCCACCGTGGACGAGGTGGCCGGGTTGCTGGCCCCGGGCGACCTGATCATCGATGGCGGTAACTCCCACTTCTCGCTGGACCGGCCCCGGGCCGAGCGCCTGAACGCCCGCGGGATCGGCTACCTGGATGTCGGCGTCTCCGGTGGCATCTGGGGACGCGAGGAGGGTTACGCCCTGATGGTCGGGGGCGAGGCGGCCCACGTGGCCCGGGCCCAGCCCATCTTCGATGCGCTCAAGCCGGCCGGTGAGTACGGCTTCGTCCACGCCGGCCCGGTCGGGGCGGGTCACTACGCGAAGATGGTGCACAACGGCATCGAGTACGCGCTGATGCAGGCGTACGCCGAGGGGTACGAGCTGCTGCGCGCGTCGGAGTACGTGACCAACGTTCCAGCGGTCATCAAGTCCTGGCGCTCCGGCACTGTCGTGCGTTCCTGGTTGTTGGACCTGCTCGACCAGGCGCTCGACGAGGATCCGGAGCTGGCCGGGCTGCGCGGGTACGCCGAGGACACGGGTGAGGGCCGGTGGACCGTGGACGAGGCGGTCCGCCTGGCCGTGCCCGTGCACGCCATCTCGGCCGCCCTGTTCGCCCGCTTCACGTCACGGCAGGACGACTCGCCCGCCATGAAGGCGGTCGCCGCGCTGCGCAACCAGTTCGGCGGCCACGCGGTGAAGCGGGACTAGGACGCGGCGCAGCCGTGGGTGGGACAGGGGGCTGAGCCCGTGTACGTGCGTCGTCTGGAACTGCACGACTTCCGCAGCTACGCCGAGGCGGCGGTGGACTTCGACCCCGGGTCGAGTGTCCTCATCGGACCCAACGGGCACGGCAAGACCAACCTGGTCGAGGCGATCGGGTATGTCGCCACCCTGGGCAGCCACCGCGTCGCCACCGAGGCGCCGCTGGTGCGCTACGGGGCGTCGCGGGCCATCATCCGCTGTGCCATCGTCCACGATGGACGGGAGCTGCTCGTCGAGCTGGAGATCACGCCCGGCAAGGCCAACCGGGCGCGCATCGGGCGGGCGCCGGCCACCCGGGCGCGGGACGTGCTCGGCGCCCTGCGGCTGGTGCTCTTCGCTCCGGAGGATCTCGCGCTGGTACGCGGCGATCCGGCCGAGCGGCGCAAGTACCTGGACGACCTGTTGGTGCAGCGGCAGCCGCGGTTCGCCGGGGTGCGGGCCGACTACGAGCGGGTGCTCAAGCAGCGCAACGCCCTGCTGCGCACGTCCTATCTGGCCCGGAAGGTCGCCAGCCGGTCCCGGCGTCCGGCCGAGCCCGTGGACGCTCCGGATTTGTCCACTCTGGACGTATGGGATCTGCACCTGGCCGCCTACGGAGCGGATCTGGTCGCCGCCCGGCTGGAGCTGTGCGCCGCGCTCGGGACCCATCTGGCCAAGGCGTACGACGCGGTCAGCGCCGGTCGGGGTGAAGCCCGGCTGGCCTACGAGGCCAAGTCGTGGGCGACGCCGGATGAGGCGGGCCGCCTGGCCGAGCTGGACCGGTCCGAGATCGAGCAGCGCCTGCGGGCGGCCCTCGCCGAGGCTCGACCGTCCGAAGTGGAACGAGGGATGACGCTCGTCGGTCCGCACCGCGACGACCTCATGCTGACGCTGGGCGAGCTGCCCGCCAAGGGGTACGCGAGCCACGGCGAATCGTGGTCGTTCGCGCTGGCTCTGCGCCTGGCGTCGTACGAACTGCTGCGCAGTGAGGGCATCGAGCCGGTGCTGGTGCTCGACGACGTGTTCGCCGAGCTGGACACCGGTCGACGGGAGCGGCTCGCGGAGCTCGTCGCGGGCGCCAGCCAGGTGCTGGTCACGTGTGCCGTGCCGCAGGACGTGCCCGACGCCCTCCGCGGGGCCCGGTACACGGTCGGCGACGGGGTCGTGTCGCGTGTCGCCTGACCCCTCGCCCGTCGACCGCGGCCCCGCCCGGGACGACGGCGACCAGCCTGTGCCGCCGAGCCCACGCTCGTCGGATGAGCTGGCCCAGGCCGTGCTGGAGGCCGCCCGCGTGCGGCGGGAGCCACGGCCCGCGACCCAGCGCCGGACCACCGGTGAACAGCGGCGACTGCGGGGCTACTCCGGGCCGGGTCCCGACCCGCGCGACCCCGCGCCCCTGGGCGAGCTCATCGCGCGGCTGGTCAAGCTGCGGGGCTGGCAGCGGCCCGCGGCCGAGGCGCGGATCTTCGGCACCTGGGACCAGATCGTCGGGGCCGACCTGGCCGCCCACTGCCGGCCGGTGAAGCTCACCGACGGGGAACTGACCATCGAGGCGGAGTCGACGGCCTGGGCCACGCAGATCCGCCTGTTGTCGCGGCCGCTGTTGTCCCGGATCCAGGCCGAAGTGGGTCGGGACGTCGTCCGACGCATCCACGTGCACGGCCCGGTGGCCCCCTCGTGGGGGCGGGGACCCAAGCGCGTACGCGGACGAGGGCCGCGCGATACCTACGGCTGATACCTTCGGCTGATACGGCTGTTGCTTCCAGAGGGTGGCTGATACCTTCCCGGGAGTGATGCCGCCGGACGGCCGCGAGCGTGCGGAGCAGGCGCCGAGCCCGGTCGCGGGCCACGACCTGCTCGATCGGATCGTGCGGGCGCCGGCCGACGACGCGGCCGCGATGGTGCTGGAGCTGCCGCCGCCGATCATCCCGACCGCGCTGGACGCACTGGGTCCGCGCGAGGTGGCCCGGATGCTGCTCGGCGTCCGGGCGGACCGCGTCGACGAGTTGTTCGGGTACATTCCCGCGCCCCTCCTGCCGGCCGCGCTGGCCCTGCTGTCGGTGCCGCAGCTCGCCGAGTTGGTGCCGCTGGTGACGGTCGAGTCCGCCGTCCGCCTGGTAGCGCACCTGGCCCCGGAGACGGCCGCGGCGCTGCTGCTGGAGCTGCCCACCCAGTACCGGCAGGTACTCCGGGATCGGCTGCCGCCACCGACCCCGAGTGACTATCAGCAGCGAGTGGAGCAGGCCGTGCGCCGGGCGACCGGGCGCGTGACGTCGACCGATCCGCGGGGCGGGGTCGTGGTGACCGAGGTGTTCGGCCGGCCGATCCAGGTCGTCATCCGCGACCGGCCCGGGGCGACGTTCGGCGCGGAGGATCTGGTGGCCGTCATCGGGGCGACCGACTGGCGGCGGGTGGTCGGTGTCGTTGTTCTGACCAATGCGGTGCTGGATGTGGCGCTCCCAGCCGCGGTGCGCGAGGCGCGTTACCGGGGGTACGTGGTGGAGGTCGTCGCGTGGCAGGACGAACGCGACGACGGAACGCTCAAACGCACCCTCGTCCGCCTCGTCGCTTAGGCCAATCAGTGATCGGCCCGGCGAGGGCTCGCGCTGGAGTGAGGAGCCGAGGTCGGCCAACGACCGAGGCGACGAGGGAAGCGCGAGCCTCAAGACGAGCCGGGCCCGCCCGAGCGGAGCGAGGGGCCAGAACTACAGCGAGGGCAATTAGTAGTCGGCGTAGACGGCGAAGCCGCGTTCGGTGCAGCGGCGGTAGAAGCGCGCGAGCACCTCGATCTCCAGCAGGGAGAAGTGCCACTGAGGCGGGTTGCCGTGCTCGTCCCGCAGGGCGTCGAGGCGGGTCTGGAGCCAGCGCAGCTCCTTGTCCGCGTGGCGCGACTCACTCAGCGCTTTCCGCATGACCTGCGCGATCGTATCGAAGGTCACCACATCGCCGAGCGGGGCGTGCCCGGCCACGAACTTCTCCAGTCCGCCCGCGAGCCAGGCGCAGCCGTCCGGGTCGATGACCGGGTCCTCGTCCTCGACGGCGTGCTCGGTCGCGTAGAGCACTCCCTCCAGACCGAAGAGCAGGTCGACCACCTCGGTGTAGGCGGTGGCGTGCACGGTGCCCGACTGCGCGATGCTCTTGGCGAGCGCCGCCGCGGGCGCGGCGTGCGGTGGAGCGGTCTCGGCGATTGTCAGAAAATCGGCAAACTCCTTCGGGTCGACCGGCTCATAGAACCGGCCCGTGCGTGGCCACTGGACCGCGACATTGTCCAGTCCCATCGCCCGCTCTCCTTCGACCCAAGGCCTGTTTCGCCAATTCTGACGCCTGTTTTCGCGGTCCCCGCAGCCGCAGCAACGGACAACCCTAGGACACGGCCTCGCCGGACCGCGACCCCCCTGGCCGGGTGTCGGTGCGAAGGTCGGGCCGGAACGTCTGGATCGCGTCACGGCGCGTCGAGGGTCCGGTGCGCGTGGTGGGGGTCATCTCCGGCATAGTTCGGCGGGCTCCGGCGATTTGAGACGGCCTGTCGGGGTGCCGTGGCGTGCCGGAGAGGTCTCGGACAGGTAGGATTCAGGGTGACTGAATGATCCCGGGGAGCCCGAGCTTCCCAGATCCCACGACCTGGTGACCGTGGTCGCCGACTGCTGTCGGCGTGCCCGAAACCCGCCTGGCCGACGCCGGCGGAGAAAGCGACGAAGCGTGGCTGAGCCCAATTCGAAGCGTGGCGCTAAGCAGAACACTGAGTACACAGCGGCCTCGATGACCGCCCTCGAAGGTCTGGACGCTGTCCGCAAGCGCCCTGGCATGTACATCGGTTCGACGGGTGAGCGGGGTCTGCACCACCTGGTGTGGGAGGTGGTCGACAACGCGGTCGACGAGGCGCTCGCCGGTTTCTGCGACACCATCGTCGTGACGCTGCTCGCCGACGGGGGCGTCCGGGTGGTCGACAACGGCCGCGGCATTCCGGTGGACGTGAACCCGAAGACCAAGCTGACCGGCGTCGAGATGGCGCTGACGATGCTGCACGCGGGTGGCAAGTTCGACGGCAAGGCGTACGCCGTCTCCGGCGGCCTGCACGGCGTGGGTGTCTCGGTGGTCAACGCGCTGTCCACGAAGGTCGAGGTCGAGGTCCAGCGGGACGGGCACGTCTGGCGGCAGAACTTCGTGGCCGCCCGCCCGACCGGGCCGCTGCAGAAGGGGGCCACCAGCCGCAAGACCGGCACCTCGGTGGCGTTCTGGCCGGACGCGGCGATCTTCGAGACCGTCACCTTCGACTACTCGACGATCTACCGCCGGTTGCAGGAGACGGCCTTCCTGTGCCGCGGGCTGACGATCGTGCTGCGGGACGAGCGGGTATCCGACGTGGAGGCCTCCGCCGAGGACCGCAAGGAAGTCACCTTCCTCTACAAGGGCGGCATCGCCGACTTCGTCCGGCACATCAACCAGACCAAGGTCCCGATCCATCGGTCGGTGATCGAGTTCTCGGGCGAGGACGAGGGCATGGCGGTGGAGATCGCCATGCAGTGGAACGAGAGCTACAGCGAGAGCGTCTTCACCTTCGCCAACCTGATCAACACGCATGAGGGCGGCACCCACGAGGAGGGCTTCCGGACTGCGCTCACCACCGTGGTGAACAAGTACGGCGCCGAGAAGAAGCTGCTCAAGGGTGACGAGAAGCTGACCGGCGAGGACATCCGCGAGGGTCTGGCCGCGATCGTCTCGGTGAAGCTGCGCGAGCCCCAGTTCGAGGGGCAGACCAAGACCAAGCTCGGCAACACCGCCATGAAGAGCTTCGTGCAGAAGGTCTGCAACGAGTGGCTGGCCGACTGGTTCGAGCGCAACCCCGGTGAGGCGAAGACGATCATCACGAAGGCGAGCCAGGCGGCCCGCGCGCGCAAGGCGGCGGCCCAGGCCCGCCAGCTCGCCCGGCGCAAGTCGCTGCTCGAGTCCGGGTCGATGCCGGGCAAGCTGGCCGACTGCCAGTCCAACGACCCGAGCATCTGCGAGCTGTTCATCGTCGAGGGCGACTCGGCCGGCGGTTCGGCGAAGCAGGGCCGCGACCCGCGGACGCAGGCGATCCTGCCCATCCGCGGCAAGATCCTCAACGTCGAGAAGGCCCGCATCGACCGGGTGTTGAAGAATGTCGAGGTCCAGTCGCTGATCACCGCGCTGGGCACCGGCATCCACGACGACTTCGACATCGCCAAGCTGCGGTACCACAAGATCATCCTCATGGCCGACGCCGATGTGGACGGCCAGCACATCCAGACCCTGCTGCTGACGCTGCTGTTCCGGTTCATGCGTCCGCTGGTCGAGCTCGGGCACGTGTACCTGGCGTCGCCCCCGCTCTACAAGATCAAGTGGAACAAGAAGGGCGACGACGTCCAGTACGCCTACAGCGACCGGGAGCGCGACGGCCTGATCGCGTTGCGTCAGGAGAAGCGGCCCAACGCCAAGCCGGACGACATCCAGCGGTTCAAGGGTCTGGGCGAGATGAACTATCCGGAGCTGTGGGAGACCACGATGAATCCGGCGACCCGGACGCTGCGTCAGGTCACGCTGGACGACGCGGCCACGGCCGACGAGCTGTTCAGCGTGCTGATGGGCGAGGATGTCGAGGCTCGCCGCTCATTCATCCAGCGAAACGCCAAGGACGTGAGATTCCTGGACATCTGAGGCCGCGGGCACGTGAGTGTCGTCCACGCGACTACTCATGTGCCCTTGTCCACATGTCCACAGAGTTATCCACAGAGAGTTATCCACAGGTCGCACGGTGGATGGAGCCGTACGGCCGACCAGAACCGGGCGCGGCGGCGCCGCGCCCAGCGCCCCTGCCAGCTTGAGTGGTGACACGAGATAGAGGGTTATCGTGACCGAGCCGGATGAGCCGATCGACGAGACGCCGGAGGATGAGGCGCCCGAGGACTCCCCGCTGACGCTGGGTGGTGGTCGGGTCGAGCCCGTTGGCCTCGATACGGAGATGCAGCGCTCCTACCTCGACTACGCGATGAGCGTGATCGTGGGCCGGGCGCTGCCGGACGTGCGCGACGGCCTCAAGCCGGTCCACCGCAAGATCCTGTACGCCATGTACGACGCGGGTTTCCGGCCCGACCGTGGGTATGTCAAGTGCGCCCGCATCGTCGGTGACGTCATGGGTAACTACCACCCGCACGGTGACTCGGCGATCTACGACACCCTCGTGCGGATGGGGCAGCCGTGGTCGCTGCGCTACCCGCTCGTCGACGGCAACGGAAACTTCGGCTCGCCCGGTAACGACCCGGCCGCCGCTATGCGCTACACCGAGGCGCGGCTGTCGCCCATCGCGATGGAGATGCTGCGCGACATCGACGAGGAGACGGTCGACTTCGGGCCGAACTACGACGGTCGTACGCAGGAGCCGCACGTCCTGCCGGCCCGGTTCCCCAACCTGCTGGTCAACGGCAGTGACGGCATCGCGGTCGGTTTCGCCACCAAGATCCCCCCGCACAACCTGCGGGAGATCGCGGCGGCCGTGCAGTGGGCGCTCGACAACCCGGACGCGGACGAGGCGGCCACCCTGGACGCGCTGATCAAGATCGTCAAGGGGCCGGACTTCCCCACGGGAGCCTTGATCGCCGGTACGGCCGCGATCGAGGAGGCGTACCGCACGGGTCGGGGCGCGATCCGCATGCGGGCCGTGGTCGACGTCGAGGAGGACCGTCGCGGGCGGACCTGCCTGGTCGTGACCGAGCTGCCCTACCAGGTCAACCCGGACAACCTGGCCGAGCGCTGCGCCGAGCTCATCCGGGAGGGCAAGCTCGCCGGCATCACCGACATCCGCGACGAGTCCTCGGCCCGCACCGGGATGCGGCTGGTGCTGGTGCTGCGCCGCGACGCGGTCCCGAAGGTCGTGCTCAACAACCTCTACAAGCACACCCAGCTGCAGGAGACCTTCGGCGCCAACATGCTGGCCCTGGTCGACGGGGTGCCGCGGACGCTGAACCTCGCCCAGTTCATCCGGTACTACGTCGACCACCAGATCGAGGTCATCCGACGGCGTACGGAGTACCGGCTGCGCAAGGCCGAGGAGCGGGCGCACATCCTGCGCGGTCTGGTCAAGGCGCTGGACATGCTCGACGAGGTCATCGCCCTGATCCGGCGGTCGGCCACGGTCGAGGAGGCGCGCACGGGCTTGATGAGCCTGCTCGACATCGACGAGATCCAGGCGACCGCGATCCTCGACATGCAGCTGCGTCGCCTGGCTGCCCTGGAGCGGCAGAAGATCATCGACGAGTTGGCCAAGATCGAGCTGGAGATCGCCGACTACCGGGACATCCTGGCCAAGCCCGAGCGGCAGCGCGCGATCATCGGCGAGGAGCTGGCCGAGGTGGTGGCCCGCTTCGGCGACGACCGCCGCACGCGGATCATCCCGTTCGACGGCGAGGTGTCGGTCGAGGACCTCATCGCCCGGGAGAGCGTGGTCGTCACGATTACCCGGACCGGCTACGCCAAGCGCACCAAGACGGACCTCTACCGGTCCCAGCGGCGGGGTGGCAAGGGCGTCTCCGGAGCCTCACTGCGCCAGGACGACATCGTGAGCCACTTCTTCGTCTGCTCGACCCACGACTGGATCCTGTTCTTCACGAACAAGGGTCGGGTCTACCGGGCGAAGGCGTACGAGCTGCCGGAGGCGAACCGGGTCGCGCGCGGCCAGCACGTGGCCAACCTGCTGGCGTTCCAGCCCGACGAGCGCATCGCGCAGGTCATTCAGATCCCCAATTACGAGATCGCTCCGTACCTGGTGCTCGCCACCCGCAAGGGCCTGGTCAAGAAGACGGCGCTGGAGGAGTTCGACTCCAACCGCAGCGGCGGCATCGTGGCGATCAACCTGCGCGAGGACGACGAGCTGGTCGGCGCTGCGCTGCTCAAGCCCACCGATGACCTGCTGCTGGTCAGCAAGAACGCCCAGGCGATCCGGTTCCACGGCGACGACGAGACCCTGCGGCCGATGGGGCGCGCGACCAGCGGCGTGATCGGCATGCGGTTCTCCGACGATGACGAGTTGCTCGCGATGGAGGTGGTGCATGAGGGTATGGACGTCCTCGTCGCCACCGACGGCGGATACGCCAAGCGCACTCCCATCGAGGAGTACCCGGTGCAGGGGCGCGGCGGAAAAGGCGTGCTTACCGCTAAGATCACCCAGCGGCGCGGCGGACTCGTCGGCGCTGTGGTAGTAAGTCCTGACGACGAGCTGTTCGCCATCACCTCGAGTGGCGACGTCATCCGCACTCCGGTGAAGCCCGTACGACGGACCCGCGACCGGAACACAATGGGGGTCAAGCTCATGGATCTGCCGGAGGGCGCGACTGTCGTGGCGATCGCCAGAAATGCTGACGAACGGGACGAGAACGAAGCTGCGTCGCAAGAATGACAGCCGGGCCCACGCCCTCGCGTGAACCTAGCCGCACCGCTGATACGTCAGCCCACCCACCGGACCCCAGTGAACAGGATTGGTCGATGACGGAGACGCAAGCGAAGTCGGGCGCCGCGGGGGCAGCCACTGAGCCCACCCACGCCTCCGCCCCGGTGACCGACAAGCCTGGCCCACTCGGCACGCCCACTGCCGCGCGGGACGAAAAGACGACAGACTCTTCCAGCACCGTTGTCCGCCGGACACCGGGCGGCGCCTCGACCTCGTCCGGGTCGACCACCACGGGGCCGACCGCGTCGTCCGACGAACGCTCCCGGCCGGAGTCGACCAGCTCGGGGTCGGGGGGCCGCGCGCCGTTGTCCTTCCCGCCGGCCCCGAAGCCGGGCCTGGGGACGTCATCGCCCGGGTCGTCAGCATCCGGTTCGTCGCCCGCTTCCGGTATGTCGGCCTCGTCCACGTCCGGTGCGGCGATGTCCGGTGCGGGGACGGCGTCGAAGCCACCGTCGGGTTCGGTGTCGGAGTCGTCGCCGACCACGCGCATGCCCGCCCCGGAGGCGACCGTCCGTACGCCCCCGCCGTCGGCCGCCGCGCGCAGCGCCGCCG
>JADGGF010000041.1 GCA_019690055.1 Micromonosporaceae bacterium | reverse complement strand
CGGTACCGGCGAGATCGCGCTCCGGCGCGGCCGCCGGTTCGGTGCGGCTCGGGGCGGCCGGCCGTACCGAGGCGCTCGCCGGGGCCGCCTTGACCGGCCGCGCCGGACGGTCGCCCGCGGCCCGCCGCTGCAGCACGCGCTGCTTGTGCTGCTTGAACCGCGGCTCGGCCTCCTTGAGGTCCACCAGCACGGGGGTGGCGAAGAAGATCGAGGAGTACACGGCGGTCAACATACCGATGAAGAGGACCAAGCCGAGGTCCTTGAGCGTGCCCGCACCGAGGATGCCGGCCCCGATGAAGAGCAGGCCACCCACCGGCAGCAGCGCCACGATCGCGGTGTTGATCGACCGCATCAGGGTCTGGTTGACGGCCAGGTTCGCGGCCTCGCCGTACGTACGGTTCGGATTGCCGGTGATGCCCCGGGTGTTCTCCCGCACCTTGTCGAAGACGACGACGGTGTCGTACAACGCGAAGCCGAGGATGGTGAGGAAACCGATCACCGTCGACGGCGTCACCTCGAACCCGACGGCCAGGTAGACCGCCGCCGTCAGCAGCAGGTTCTGCAGCAGGCCGGCGAGCGCGGCCACGGCCATCTTCCACTCGCGGAACACGAGGCTGAGGTAGAGCACCACCAGCACCAGGAAGACCAGCGCGCCGATGACGGCCTGCCGGGTCACCGAGGCACCCCAGGTGCCGCTCACCGCCGCCTCGGCGATGTCGTCGGTCTGGAGGCCGAACCGTTCCGCGATCGCGGTGCGGATCTCGGTCGCCTTGACCGCGGCCTGGGTGGCGTCCTCGTCCAGCAGCGTGGTCTTGACCACGTACGACTCCCGGCCGTCCGTGGAGCCGACGCGCTGCGCGGAGGCCACCTCGGCGCCGAAGCCCGCGACCGCCTCCTCGACCGTCGCGCGGACGTCCTCGAGCGTGCCGACGCTGGCCGGCACCGTGAACGTGTTGCCGCCGCGGAACTCGATGCCCCAGTTGAACGGCCGGACGAACATGGTCACGATGCCGGCGAGCAGGATCACGGCCGCGACCGTGTACCAGATCTTGCGCCGCCCGACGACGTCGATACCCGCCTCGCCGTTGTAGAGCCGGCTGGCGAGGTCGCGCAGCCCGTGCGTCCTGGCCGGTGCCTCGGCGCCGTCCACGGCGTTGACCTCTACCTCGGTCATCTCAGACCTCCTTGGTCCGCGGCCGACCGGCGCTGGCGCCGTCCGACTTGGCGTGCCCCACGACCCGGCCCAGCCCGCTGACGCGCGGCGAGAGGAAGGCCGGTGTCCGGGCGAGCATGGTCATCATCGGGTGCCGGAACAGGAACACGATGATCAGGTCAAGCAGTGTCGCCAGACCCAGCGCGAAGGCGAACCCCCGCACCGCGCTGGTGCCCAGGATGTAGAGCACCACCGCAGCCATGATCGTGACGGCATTCGCCGTGATGATCGTCCGACGAGCCCGCGCCCAGGCGCGGTTGACCGCGGACCGGGGCGAACGGCCCTCCCGGATCTCGTCCTTGAGGCGCTCGAAGTAGATGACGAACGAGTCGGCCGCCACACCGAGCGAGACGATGAAGCCCGCGATGCCGGCCAACGACAGCGCGAACCCGATGCCGCGGCCCAGCAGCACCAGCATCCCGAAGGTGAGCAGCGCCGACAGCACCAGGCTCAGCATGATCACCGAGCCGAGCAGCCGGTAGTAGAAGAACGCGTAGATCACCACCAGCCCCATGCCGATGGCCGCGGCCAGCAGACCCGCCCGCAGGTAGTCGCTGCCCAGCGTCGCGGTGACGGTATCGAGCGAGGCGGTCTCGAAGGAGACCGGGAGCGCACCGTACTTGAGCTGGGTCGCCAGCGTCTGGGCACTCGCCTTGGTGAAGTCGCCGGTGATCGTCGACTCAGTGAACAGCACCGCCTGGATCGCCGGGGCCGTCACGATCTCGTTGTCGAGAACGGCCGCGACCATGCAGACGTTCCGGCTTCCGTCCTTGGCGGGCTGCGTGGCAAGGCAGGTGGGCTTCTCCGGCACCCCGGCCGCCCCGGGACCGGACCCCCAGGTGTCGCCCGTGTTCTCCCACGCTTCCCGGGTCACCTCGCCCCACAGGTCCGACCCGGACGGCCGGCCGTCGCGCCCCGACGTGCTGAACGTCAGGTTGACCTGCCACTCCGCCAGACCGCTCTGGGGGTTGATGACGGCGTCGGCGTTGGCGAGGTCGCGGCCCTCGACCTTGGCGACGTCGAGCAGGAACTTGTAGGCACCATTCGCCTCACACGCCACGGCGCGCTGGGTCGGGTCGGCGATCGAGCCGACCGGGCGCTCGTTGAGCTTCTTGCAGCTGATCTGGGGCACCACGTACTGGATGTTGTACGGCAGCACCGCGATCTCGGCCGGCGTCAGGTCACGGAAGGGCTCCAGTTGCTCCATGAGCGTGGCGTTGCCGGTGACCACGGTCGACGACGTGCCGCCCTGCGCCACCTGGGCCAGGTCGATCGCCTCGGCGGCCGCGTACGCCTCACCGAGCTTCGCCTTGACCTCGTCCAGCGCGGGCAGCGCCGCGTTGGTCGGGCTCGGCGTGGGTGTCGGAGTGGCCGCCGGCGTCTGGCTCGCCGTCTCGGTCGGGGTCGGGCTCGGAGTCTCCGTCGGGCTCGGTTCCGCGCTGCCCGTCACCGCCTCACTCGCGCTGGCGTCAGGGCTCGCGCTGGCGTCAGGGCTCGCGCTCGGGTCCGGGGTGGCGCTGGGGCTGGGCGCGGTCGCGTTCGGATTGTCGACGATCGTCGCCAGCACCTTGCGGAAGCGCATCTCGGCCGTGGCGCCCACCTCGCGCAGCCCGTCGTCGCTCTGGCCGGGGACAGCGACGACGATCTTGTCGTTGCCCAGCACGTAGACCTCGGCCTCGGCAACGCCCCGCGCGTTGACCCGCTCCTCGATGATCCGCCGCGCCTGCTCCAACCGGCTGGCGTCGGGCGCGCTGCCATCCGGCGTGCGGGCCTGCAGGACCATCTGCGTGCCGCCCGCGAGGTCGATGGCGAGCTTGGGCGCGAACCTGTCCCGCAACGATCCGCTACCGGTGCCCAGGACCAGCGCATAGAGCACGATGAAGATCGCCGCGAGCGCGAACAGGTACCGTGACGGGCGCATCTGGCCCGAGGAGGGTGGTGCCACGGTGGTCAGTCTCCCGTTGATGTGACCAGCCGGTGCCACGCTGCACCGGTGCCGGAGGACGGCGGCCGCAGCCGTCCGGTCCCGGGTGAGGACGGGGGCGCGGCCCTAACGAGTATGTACGCTGTCCGGGATCTCGGCGAACCCGAGGTATCCGAGTACGTCAGTGCCCGACCAGTTGCAGGCCTGATCAGCTACCGGCCCCGGTCAGCTGCGCGCCGAACCGTCGGCGTCGGACTCCCCGGTCGTCTCCTCGGCCGGCTCGTCGGCCTTCGAGATCACCCGGCCGATCGCCTCCCGAGCGAACCGCAACTCGACCCCGGGGGCCGCCTGAATGGTCACGGTCTCGGGATCCGTCGCCACGACCGTGCCGTACAGCCCTCCGATCGTGCGGATCTCGTCCCCCGGCGCGAGGCGGGCCTGCAGCTCGAGCTGCTCGCGGCGACGCTTGTTGTTGGGGCGGATGAGCAGGAAGTACAGCGCCACGATGATCAGGATGAACGGCAGGAAGCTCAGGAGGTTGGTGCCGCCGCCGTCAGGCTGCTGTTGCGCGAAAAGCACGTGGTGAACCTTCCGTGTGGCACGCCGCACACCTGGTCGTGGGTACGCCAGGTCACGGCGCGTGATTCGGGTTACTGGGTGCTCGGCGGCCGGTCCCGCCGATTCGGTACAGACCGCCGGAGTCTAGTGGGTTGGGCTGGGTGGCTGGATGGGCTGGTAGCGAGACGGTCGTCGCAGTGCCGGCGACCGCCGGGCGACACCGCGCCACCCCCTCAGGGGTCCTGGTTGAACCACCCCTTCAGGGGTCCTGGTTGAACCGCCCTTTCAGGGGTCCTGGTTGAACAGGTCTGGTATGGGCGTGGCGCCGTCGCCCATGCTATCCGCCCGACCGGACCCGGCTCGGGGCAGGCGGTCGAGGAAGGTGAGCCGGTCGGGCGGGGTCAGCCCGAGGTGACGCCAGGCCGCCGCGGTGGCGACGCGACCGCGCGGCGTACGGGCGAGCAGGCCCGCGCGAACCAGGAAGGGCTCGCACACCTCCTCCACGGTGTCCGGTTGCTCTCCCACCGCCACGGCCAGGGTCGACAGGCCGACGGGTCCACCGCCGAAGGATCGCACCAGCGCGTTCAGCACCGCCTTGTCCAGGCGGTCCAGGCCGAGCTCGTCCACGTCGTAGACCTGCAGCGCCGCCCGGGCGTTGACCGCGTTCACCACCCCGTCGGCCCGGACCTCCGCGTAGTCGCGCACCCGGCGCAGCAGGCGGTTCGCGATGCGCGGCGTACCCCGCGACCGACCGGCGATCTCGGCGGCGCCGTCGTCGGTGAGCTTGATCCCCAGAATGCGCGCCGAGCGGTGCAGCAGGATGTCCAGCTCATGCGGCTCATAGAACTCCAGGTGTCCCACGAACCCGAACCGGTCCCGCATCGGGCCGGTGAGCAGCCCGGCCCGGGTGGTCGCGCCGACCAGGGTGAACGGCTCGACATCGATCGGGATGGCCGTGGCCCCCGGCCCCTTGCCCACGATGACGTCGACCCGGAAGTCCTCCATCGCGCTGTACAGCAGCTCCTCGGCCGGGCGGGCCATGCGGTGGATCTCGTCGATGAACAGCACGTCCCCCGGGGCGAGGCTGGTCAGCACCGCGGCGAGGTCGCCCGACCGTTCGATGGCCGGACCTGACGTGATGCGCAGCCCGGCCCCCAGCTCGGCCGCGATGATCATGGCAAGGGTGGTCTTGCCGAGACCGGGCGAGCCGGACAGGAGGATGTGCTCGGGTGGCCGACCCCGCCGCATCGCCCCCTGCAGCAGCAGCTCGAGCTGCTCGCGCACCCGGTCCTGGGCGATGAACTCCGACAGCCGCCGCGGACGCAGCGTCGCCTCGGCCTCCCGCTCCTCCTCGAGTGCGATGGGCGAGACGATCTCGTCGTGGTTGTCGGTCACCGACTCGGCCCTTCGTTCAGCAACACGTCACCGGGCACCCTGCACGTCATCGGGTGCGTCCAAGGACCTGGATCGCGCGCTTGAGCAGCACCGGGACCGCCGGCGCCGGCTCGCCGCCCAGCTCGGCGGAGACGACGCTGACCGCCTGGTCGGCCTGTCCGGCGGTCCAGCCGAGGCCGATGAGGGCCTGCCGGACCTGGTCGGCCCACGAGACGCCGGCGACGGGCAGCGACATCGACTCGCCGGTCGTCGCCGTGACGACCGCGCCCACCCGGTCGCGCAACTCGAGCACCAGGCGTTCCGCGCCCTTCTTGCCGATGCCCGGCACCCGGGTGAGCGTGGCGATGTCTCCGGTCGCGATCGCCTTGCGCACCACGTCGGGCGGATGGACGGCGAGCACCGCCTGCGCCAGCCGCGGCCCGACGCCACTGGCCGTCTGCAGCAGCTCGAACAGGCTGCGGGCGTCGTCGTCGGCGAAGCCGTACAGGGTCAGCGAGTCCTCCCGCACGACCAGGCTGGTCGCCAGCCGGGTCTCCTCGCCGACGCGCAGGTTGGCGAGCGTACCGGGGGTGCAGACCACCGACAGGCCGACGCCACCGACCTCGATCACCGCGCTGTCCGGTGCGATCGCGGCCACCCGACCACGCACGCTCGCGATCATGCTGATGCTCCTCTCACCACGGCGTCGGCCGCTCGCGCGGCGGTGACGGCCCGGGCAACAGCCGCGGACCGGGCCGCCTCGATCCGGGCCTGCGTGCCGCCCCGCCAGACGTGGCAGATGGCCAGGGCCAGCGCGTCGGCGGCGTCGGCCGGCTTCGGGCTGATCGACAGGCGCAGCAGGCGGGTGACCATGGTCGTCACCTGAGCCTTGTCGGCCTGGCCGGAGCCGGTCACGGCGGCCTTGACTTCACTGGGCGTGTACGTGCGCACGGGCAGGCCGGCCCGCGCGGCGGCGAGCACGGCGACGGCCCCGGCCTGGGCGGTCCCCATCACCGTGCGCACGTTGTGCTGGCTGAAGACCCGCTCCACGGCCACCTCATCGGGTCGGTGCTCGGCGATCATGCCGGTCAGCGCCTCGTCCAACGCGAGCAGCCGGGCGGCCAGGTCCGCGCCCGGGTCGGTGCGCACCACGTCGTAGGCCACCAGCCGGCAGCTGCGGCCGGGCTGCCCCTCGACCACACCGACCCCGCATCGGGTCAGGCCCGGGTCGACTCCGAGCACCCGCATGACCACCTCCGCCCGTCCGGCCCCCGGCTCGATCACCGTAGTCCGGCTCGATCACCGTGGGTCGGTACAGACGTTCTAGCGCATACCGCGGCGAACGCCTCGCCCGACACGCGAGGGCGGAGTGACTTCCTCGGCCGAGGTGCGGGCCGGACGGTCAGCGCCGGGACGGTCAGCGGCCGTACGGTCAGTGGTCGTACGGTCAGTGGTCGGACGGTCATGGTGCGGGTTCGACCGCCGCGGCAGGTAGAGGAGCACCACGACCGTGCCCAGGGCGGCGACCACCGCGGAGCCGGCGGCGGCCCAGTGGATCGCGCTGACGAAGGTTGCGTTGGCCGCCTGGATGAGCTCGGCGCCCTCCGGCCCGGCCGTGGCGGCCACCCCGTACGCCCCGGCGATCGACTCGGCCGCCTCGCTGCGGGCCGGCTCGGCGAGCCCGGCGAGCGCGTCGCTGACGCCCCGGCGGTAGACGGCCGACAGCACCGCCCCGAGGACCGCCACGCCCAGCGCCCCGCCGACCTGGCGGAACGTGTTGCTCACGGCCGAGCCGACACCGGCGCGCTGCGGCGGGAGCGACGACATGATCGACTCGGTGGTGGGCGGGACCACGTGCGCCATGCCCGTGCCCTGCACGAAGGTGAGCACGAGCAGCACCGCCACCGGGGTGCTGACGCTGACGAACGCGTAGCTGGCGAGCGCGAGCGTGACCAGGGACAGCCCGCCGGCGCAGACGACGCGTGGCCCGAACCGGCGCACCATCGCGGCGCTGCGGGGCGCGAAGATCAACTGGGCCACCGCGAACGGGGTCATCACCAGCCCGGCCTGCAGCGGGGAGAAGCCGCGCACGAGCTGCAGGTAGAAGCTGAGGAAGAACAGCGTGCCCAGGCCGGCGAAGAAGACCAGGCCGATGGCCGCGATCGCCGCCGAGAACCGGGCGTCGGAGAACAGGCTGATGTCCAGCGACGGCTGCTCGGTGCGCCGCTCGTGCCGCACGAACCAGGCCAGCAGGCCCCCGCCGACCGCGATGGCGAGCCAGACGGCCGGCCGGTCGAACCCGTGCTCACCTCCGTCGATGATCCCGTACACCAGCGCGAGCAGGCCGCCGACCGACAGCAGTACGCCGGCCACGTCGAGGCGGCGCGGCGCCGGGTCCCGTGACTCGGGCACCAGCACCAGCACGAGCACCACCCCGATGGTGATGATCGGCACGTTGATCAGGAAGACCGAGCCCCACCAGAAGTGCTCCAGGAGCGTCCCGCCGGTCACCGGGCCGATCGCGATGCCGAGACCGACCGCGCCGCCCCAGACCCCGATCGCCCGACCCCGCTCGACCGGATCGAAGACATTCGAAATAATGGACAACGTCGAGGGCATGATGCCGGCCGCGCCGAGTCCCATGAGGGCCCGGGCCCCGATGAGCTGCCCGGGTGTCTGGGCGTAGGCGGACAGCAGCGACGCCACGCCGAACAGGGCCAGGCCGATGAGCAACACCCGCCGCCGGCCGTACCGGTCGCCCAAGACCCCCGCGGCGAACAGCAGCCCGGCGAAGACCAGGGTGTAGGCGTTGATCGCCCACTCGAGTTGGGCCTGGCTCGCGCCGAGGCCGGCCACCGGATCGGCGATCGTCCGCAACGCCACGTTGAGGACGGTGTTGTCGAGCACCACGACGAGCAGCGACACCACCAGCACCGCGAGGATGGTCCAGCGCCGGGGGTGCCCGCGCCCGGCCCGGGCGATCACGTCTCCGCTAGACAGGCACGTCTCCTCTGATCAGGCTGGTCCCCGCAGTCAGGCTCCTCCCCCGCCGCTCAGGCCCGGGACCGAGCCTTGAGGATCTCCGCCACGTCGGCCTGGGTGAGCGCGGTCTGGTCGGCCGAGCCGGCGTTGACGATCACGCCGGCGGCGCCCATCGCGCCGACCAGGTCGAACAGCCCCGGCCCGTCCACGGGCGCGACCTCCGCCAAGGGGCGCGCGGCCGCGGGCAGGCTCGCCACGAACTCGGCGGTCCGGTCGCTGGCGGTGAAGCAGACCGCCACCGTGCCCTCGATCTCCGGCAGGAACACCCGGGCCGGCGCCATGGTGTCCCGGTCGATCAGCAGGTGGTAGCGGTGGGCGAGCAGATCGGCCACGGGCACGGGGCCGTTGCCCCAACCGGCCAGGGCCCGCTCCACCATGATGGCGGTCGCCCAGCCGGCGGCGATCTCAAATCCGCCAGCCTCGATGTACCACTGGTGCTCCCGCGGGGAACCCGGATTGACGAACAGCGACGACAGACCCGGGTCGAGGTACTGCAGCAGCGTCACCCCGGGAACGGGTCCACCGTAGTCGCCGCTCGCGGCGGCCTCGCCCCGCGCCACCGCCTCCGGATCGGTGAAGACGTTCAACGTCGTCTGCGGCCCACGGTCGGGGAACGGGAAGGTCTGGTCAAACTCGGACTGACCCCAGGCCTGGCGCGCGTACGCGACCGGCACCCACCAGCCGTCATGCGCGGCTAGCGAGCGCATCACATGATCGACATCGGCCGAGGTCGCGGACTCGCCCCGCTGGGAGAAGGCCACCAGCGCGGCGACCGCCGCGTTCTCGCCCGCCCCCGTGGGCGTCGGCAACACTGCCGACCATCCGTCCGACGACACGCTCTCGATCCTCCCGCTCCGCCCGGTTCGGCCGCAAGCAACTGTCGCGGAGTCCCTCTGCGGCGGAGGAACTCAGCCCACCGCCTCCATGATCTCGTCGGGGACGTCGAAGTTGGCGTAGACGTTCTGCACGTCGTCGGAGTCCTCGATGGCGTCGATCAACTTGAATATCTTGCGCGCGCCCTCCTCGTCGAGCGGGACGGTCACGCTGGGCACGAACGACACCTCGGCCGACTCGTAGTCGATCCCCGCCTGCTGCAGCGCGGTGCGTACGGGAACCAACTGGTTGGGCTCGGTGATCACCTCGAACGACTCGCCCAGGTCGTTGACCTCCTCGGCCCCGGCGTCGAGCACCGCCATCAGCACGTCGTCCTCGGTGAGCGTGTCGGTCTTGGGCACGATCACGACGCCCTTGCGAGAGAACAGGTACGAGACCGAGCCGGCCTCGGCGAGCGAGCCACCGTTGCGGGTCAACGCCGTGCGGACGTCGGTGGCGGCCCGGTTGCGGTTGTCGGTTAGGCACTCGATCAGCATGGCCACACCGTTGGGCCCGTACCCCTCGTACATGATCGTCTGGTAGTCGGCGCCCCCGGCCTCCTGACCGGAGCCCCGCCGGATCGCCCGCTCGATGTTGTCGTTGGGGACGGAGTTCTTCTTGGCCTTCTGGATCGCGTCGTAGAGCGTCGGGTTGCCGGCCGGGTCACCACCGCCGACGCGCGCGGCAACCTCGATGTTCTTGATCAGCCGAGCGAAGAGCTTGCCTCGGCGAGCGTCGATGACGGCCTTCTTGTGCTTGGTGGTCGCCCATTTCGAGTGGCCGGACATATCCCCTCTCAGCTTCCGCCCCGGCCACGCGTGAGGCGCGCAGAGGGGCACTTGCTTACAGTCGCGCGCCAGCCGCCATCGTCACGAAGAACCGGTGGACCCGAAGGTCCCCGGTCAGTTCGGGGTGGAAGGCGGTGGCGAGCAGGTTCCCCTGTCGAACGGCGACGATTCTACCGGCCGCGGGACCCTGACTGACCCGGCCCAGCACCGCCACGCCGTCGCCGATCCGCTCCACCCAGGGGGCGCGGATGAAGACCGCCTCGAACGGGCCGCCCTCGACCCCATCGATCTGGACCGGGGCCTCGAAGGAGTCGACCTGACGGCCGAAGGCGTTACGGCGCACGACCATGTCGATGCCGCCGAAGCCGCGCTGGTCGGGCCGGCCGTCGAGGATCTGGTCGGCCAGCATGATCATTCCGGCGCACGAGCCGTACACCGCCCCGCCGTCGGCGACGAACCGGCGCACCGGCTCGAACAGGCCGAACTCCTCGGCGAGCCGGGCGATCGTGGTCGACTCCCCGCCGGGAATGATCAACCCGGCGATGCCCTCGAGTTCGGCGGGCCGGCGCACCGGGCGGCCCACCCCGCCCGCCGCCTCGATGGCGCGCAGGTGCTCGCGGACATCGCCCTGCAGGGCCAGCACACCGATCACGGGCCGATCACCCATAGGACCTACTGTATGGGGCGGCCCGCTCTGCCCAGCACCGGTCCGCTCACGTACGGCCTGCCCCATCACGTCACCCCTCCGCCTCGAAACTTGACCCATGACGCGTCCCAGGATCAGCAACTTCCGCCTGCTGCGGACCCACCCCTCGTACCGCACCCGGGTTGTGGTCAGCGTCCTCGCCTACCTCGGTGCCCTCGCCACCGTCCTCGAGGTCCTCGAACGCACCGCCAGCGACCCGTACACGACCTACGCCAACAACCTGTGGTTCGTCGTGGGCACCGCCGCGGCCGGTTCGGTCGTGGTCCTGTTCGTCACCCTGCCGGCCAACCGCTACGAGTTCGTGCACGGCAGCTACCCCGCGCGCATCACCATCGAGGTCCGCGACCTGCTCAGCGCGCCCGACGACGTGGTCGTCGTCACGGCCAACCGGTTCTTCGACAGCGTCCCCACCGACCCCGACCACCCGGCCGACCGGTCCCGGGTCGCCGTCGGCAGTCTCATCGCCCAACTCGGCCGGCGCTGGTTCCCCGACGGCGACGGCCACGACCTCGAGCGCATGATCACCGCCGCGCTGGGGGCGCACCCGGGCGAGGTCGAGCGCGGCGTCGGCGACACGCTCGAGCTGCGCGGTCCGAGCGGCGAGCGAATCCTCCTGCTGGCCGTCTCCCGTCGAAGTGACCAGAAGCTCTCCACCGTCCTCATCGACGACATTTGGTTGGCGCTGTCGAAGCTGTGGGCCTACGCCCGCCGGACCGGTCCCCGCTCCATCGCCCTGCCGGTCATCGGCTCGGGCTACGCCAACGCCGAGGTCGGGCCGAACCCGCTGCTGATGCTGCTCATCACGTCGTACGTCACGGCCGCGATGGAGGAGCCGGTCTGTCCGATCCGGATCGTGCTGCCCGCCCAGGCCCACGACCTGAGCGCGTTCGAGGTCGCCCGGTCGTACTGCGAGAGCCTCGGCTTCAAGGCCGTACGCCGGTGACCACCTGGCGCGTGGACGCCGCCTCGCCGATTCGGCATGCTTCCGCCATGCGCGTACCTGTATTCGTGTCCGTACCGTCAAACCTGTCCCCCACGCAGGCGGCCGCCCATGGTCTCGTCGAAAGCCTGTTGACGGCCAACGGCCTCGAACCGCGCACACTCGGCCGGTCCGACTACGCGTTGACTTTTCCTCTGCGGGAGGTGTACGCGATCGCCCGGCACTGCTCGGGCGGCGTGATCCTCGGCTTCGAGCAGCTGCGGGTCAGCAAGGGAATCCGCCGGCCCGGGACGGCGGAAGAGACCACGGTGGCCGACGTGCCCATGCCCACGCCGTGGAACCACCTGGAGGCGGGCATCCTGTTCGGCCTCGGTCTGCCGTTGTTGATCTTCCGCGAGCCCGGCGTGTCGGGCGGCATCTTCGACCCGGGTACGTCGGGGTCCTTCATCCATCCCATGCCCTCGCCAGAGAGCAACGCCCATGACGTGAACCAGCTCATCCAGCAGTGGCGCTCGGCCGTGCATGAGCACTACTACCGCGATACGCGCGGGTAGCCGCCGGCCCGGTCACCAGCCGCGCTCGGCCAGGCGGTGCGGGGCGGGAATCGAGTCGACGGAGATGCCGACCATCGCCTCGCCCAGCCCGCGCGAGACCTTCGCGATCACGTCCGGGTCGTCGTAGAAGGTGGTCGCCTTCACGATAGCCGCCGCCCGCTTGGCCGGGTCGCCGGACTTGAAGATGCCGGACCCGACGAAGACCCCCTCGGCCCCGAGCTGCATCATCATGGCCGCGTCGGCCGGGGTGGCGATGCCGCCGGCCGTGAACAGGACCACCGGCAGCTTGCCCGTCTCCGCCACCTCGCGCACGAGGTCGTACGGCGCCCCCAGCTCCTTGGCCGCGACGTACAGCTCGTCGGGGCTCATCGACGACAGCCGGCGGATCTCGGCCCGGATCCGGCGCATGTGGGTGGTCGCGTTGGACACGTCGCCGGTGCCGGCCTCGCCCTTCGAGCGGATCATGGCGGCGCCCTCGTTGATGCGCCGCAGCGCCTCACCCAGGTTGGTGGCGCCACAGACGAACGGCACCGTGAAGGCCCACTTGTCGATGTGGTGCTCGTAGTCGGCCGGGGTGAGCACCTCGGACTCGTCGATGTAGTCGACGCCGAGCGCCTGGAGCACCTGGGCCTCGACGAAGTGGCCGATGCGCGCCTTCGCCATCACCGGGATCGAGACCGCGTCCATGATGCTGGCGATCATCTCGGGGTCGGACATCCGCGCCACCCCGCCCTGGGCCCGGATGTCGGCCGGCACCCGCTCCAGCGCCATCACGGCGACCGCCCCGGCGTCCTCGGCGATCTTCGCCTGCTCGGGCGTGACCACATCCATGATCACGCCGCCCTTGAGCATCTCGGCCATGCCCCGCTTCACCCGGGCGGTGCCGGTCGCGGGGGCAGCCGTACCAGTCGGGCCACTGCCGGTCGCCGGGTCAGGGCCGGTCGCGGGGGTGGTGACAGGCTGCTCGGACATGGTGGGCTCCCGACGGAAATCTGTTCGAACGCGGTCCTTATGGTACGCCGCGACCGGCCGCCGCCAGCGGTCCACCGGCGATCGCGTGGTATGTCCCGCACCACCCGCCGCTCCTTACGTGGGCCGCCGGCCGCTTCGTCCGTACGCCCCGACCATCTCGGCACGGACGCGCCGGCCGCCCCGGGCGTATCGGTGCCGCTGGTGATCGCAATGGGTATCAACAAGATCATCCCGTTACGATCCGGGGTCATGTGGGTCGTCGTGTCGGTGGTGACCGTGGTCGTGGCGGTCGCGACCTACGTGACCTGGGTCGCGACCCGGGTGGACCGCCTGCACGCGCGGGCTCTGGCCGCCCGCGCGGCCCTCTACGCCCAGTCCGAGCGCCGGGCGAACGCCGCGGCCCAGCTCGGCGAGCGGGAGAGCTTCGCCGAGGCGCTCACCGCGGCCGAGGCAGTCCTGGCCGCCGGCCCCGAGGAGCGGCCCGAGGCCGAGAACCGGCTGACCCGGGCGCTGCGGCTCGCCGCGGACAAGTTCCCGCCCGAGACGCTGGCCGAGGTGGCCGAGGCGAGCCGGCGGCTCGCCCTGGCCCGGCAGCTGCACTCCGACCTGGTCCGCGACGCGCGGGCCGTTCGGCAGCGGCCGCTGGTCCGGATGCTCGGGCTGACCCGCCGTCACCCGACACCGGAGTTCTTCGACATCGACGACCCCGCGCTGGAACCGTAGGCGCCGGCCGCGAAAGGCGTGGGGGCGCCGGCCGTCCGTGTCACCCGTGCGCGCGCGACCCGCCTACCGCCAGCGCAGCCGGACCGGAAGTACCGGGGTGCGCGTCCGGGTCCGGGGCTGGGACCGGACGGGGCGCACCGGCCGGGGGGTGGCCTCGATCGCCAGGTGGTAGACCTCGAGCACGCGTCGCGACACCTCCGCCCAGTCGTAGGGCGCCACCACCTCGCGGCCCCGCTGCGCCATCGCCGCGCGCCGCGACGGGTCGTCGAGGATCTCCCCGAGCACCCGCGCCAGGTCGGGTGCGGAGCCCACGGGGAACAGCGCCCCGGCGTCGTCGAGCACCCGCCGGAACGCCTCCAGGTCGCTGGCCACCACCGGCGTACCGGCCGCCAT
Organism: Micromonosporaceae bacterium; assembly: GCA_019690055.1. Taxonomy (GTDB): domain Bacteria; phylum Actinomycetota; class Actinomycetes; order Mycobacteriales; family Micromonosporaceae; genus DATBGZ01. Next base: position 1,959 of record JADGGF010000041.1, on the reverse strand, counting down.
CGCCTCGGTGAGGATCATGCCGAACGACTCGCCGCCGGTGTTCGGGGCGACGTAGACATCGACGCTGCGCAGCATGCGCGCCTTGGTCGCCTCGTCGACCAGCCCGAGGAACGTGATCCGCGTGGCCACCTCCGCCGGCACCCCGGCCAGCGCCTCCTCGGTCTCCCCCGGCCCGGCCACGAGCAGGCGGAGTCCCGGTCGCTGCGCGGCCAGCGTGACGAAGGCATCGCGCAGAACCGGGAAACCTTTACGCGGTTCGGTGAACCGGCCCAGGAACCCGATCGCCCCGGCCTCGCCCGGCCAGCCCGGCAGGGGTTCGGCCGTCGCGTACCGCTGCACCGGAACGCCGTTGGGAATCACCCACGCGTCCCCGCCGAGGTGCTCGACCTGTACCTTCCGGGCGGCCGGACTCACCGCGATCCGCGCGGTCAGACGCTCGAGGACGAGCTGCAACGCCCCGGAGGCCGCGTGCATGGCCCGCGATCGGGTCATGGCCGTGTGGAAGGTGGCCACGACCGGCTCGTCCCGCGCGGCCAGGACCGCCAGGAGCGACAGGCTCGGGGTGAACGGCTCATGTACGTGGATCACATCGAAGTTGCCCGCCGTCAGCCACCGCCGGACCCGAGCGGCCGACACCGGTCCGAAGACCAGCCGGGCGACCGACCCATTGTAGCGCACGGGAACCGCCCGGCCGGCCGGGACCACCCAGGGCGGCAGCGGCGACTCCTCGTCCGCCGGGGCGAGCACACTCACCTCGTGCTGCTGCGCCAGCAACGCCTCGGCGAGGTCGTACACGTGCCGCTGCACCCCGCCGGGGACATCGAAGGAGTATGGGCAGACGATGCCGATGCGCATGGGCCTCAGCCGCTCTCCTGGGAAACCGGGTCCGCGGCGGCCACCGGAGACGCATCGACCGGAGACGCATCGACTGACGACGAATCCATGGACACCGCATCGACCGATGACGTGGCCGCCCTGGCCTGGTCCGGTGCGGTCTGTTCCGGTGTGGACTGGGCCGACGTGGCCTGGTCCGACAGCCACAACCGCTGCAGCATGTGCCAGTCCCGGGGATGCTCGGCGATGCCGCGAGCCAACAGGTCCGCGATCTGCTGCGTCAGGGCGCGCACCCGTACGTCCAGCGGCCCGTCCTCGGGGATCGGCAGCGGGCCATCCAGCCGCCCCCGGGCGTTGTAGTCCTCGTCGTACCACAGCGAGGCCACGAACAGCGGGGCCCCGGTGCGCAGCGCGAGCATCGCCGGTCCGGCCGGCATCCGGGTGCGGCCCCCGAAGAAGCGGACCTCGACCCCCCGCGTGGAGAGGTCCCGGTCGGCCAGCAGCGGCACCACGTGCCCCTGGCCGAGCCGCTCGGTGAGGATCTCCAGGGGTGCCCGCTCCCCGCCGACGGTGGGGATGATCTCCATGCCCAGCGATTCGCGGTACGCCACGAACTTCTGGTAGACGCCCTCCGGCTTGAGCCGCTCCGCGACCGTGGTCAGCGGCCAGCCGTTGGCGCAGACCCAGGCGCCGGCCGTGTCCCAGTTGCCGGAGTGCGGCAGCGCGATGACGCAGCCCGTGCCGGCCTCGACCGCCTCCCCGATCCGCTCGCCGTTCTCGATGGCGAACATGGTCAGGAAATCCTCCCGCGAGTAGCGGGGCAGCTGGAACGCGTCGAGCCAGTAGCGGGCGTACGAGCGCAGCCCCGCACGCACCAGCTCGTCGAGCTCGGCGTCGGACATGTCCGGGCCGACCACCTGACGCAGGTTGCGGCGCAGGCGCTGCGTGCCGGGGCCGTTCCGCCGGGCCGCGCGGTCGGCGGCCGCGCGGAACACCGGCCACGCCAGCGACCGCGGTGTGGCCTTGACGATCGACCACCCGGCGCCGTACGCGATCTCCACCAGGCTGGTCACGCCTGCCCTCTCCTCGTGCCCATCGACCCCACCTCTCTCCCCCGTCTGGTGT
>JADGGF010000635.1 GCA_019690055.1 Micromonosporaceae bacterium | reverse complement strand
ACACTGGTTCTATCACCGCGGCGCGGGGCGGCCGTGGGCGCGTGGGCCCGGCGCACGGGTGGGCTCGTCGTCGAGGACGACTACGACGCCGAGTTCCGGTACGACCGGGAGCCGGTCGGCTGCGTGCAGGGGCTGGCGCCCGACGTGGTCGCGCTGATCGGTACGGCGAGCAAGGCGCTGGCCCCAGGGCTCCGCCGGGGCTGGCTGGTGGTGCCGCCCGGGCTGCGGGCCGCGGTGGCCGACGCGAAGGCCGCAGCCGATCTCGGTGAGTCGGTGCTGGAGCAGGTCGCCTTCGCCCACCTGCTGGCCAACGGGGACTACGACCGCCATTTGCGCCACGCCCGGCGGGTGCACCGCGCGCGCCGCGACGCCGTGGTCGCCGCGCTGGCCGAGTACCTGCCCCGGGCGCGCGTCTTCGGGGTGGCGGCCGGCCTTCACCTGGTGGCCGAGCTCGACTCGGACGCGGACGACACGGCGGTCGTCGAATCCGCCCGGTCGCTCGGGCTGGGCCCACTGGCGCTGTCGTCGCTGCGGTGGCGGAGTATCGGGCCGCCCGGCCTGGTGCTCGGGTACGCCGCGCACACCCCCGACGAGCTGCGCGAGGCCGTCCGGCGACTCGCCACCGTGGTCATGGATCGGCCCGGGACCGGACGCGGTTCGGCCGTCCGTTCCCGGGTTGCCCGAACCCCCTCGGCGGGATGACATCCGAGCGTGACGAACGCCCGGGGCATCGTGCGTCTCGAGGCGTCCCTCGGACTCGACGTCGAAGCGCGCTCGCACGTGCCCGCCTGATCGCCGTACGGCGGCACGCCACACGGGTGTGCGCTGCCGTTCGGCGATGAGCCGTGGCAGTTCGGCGACAAATGATGTCGCCCTCTGGTGACGACCGTCACGACTGCGTAAGCCATCGGGTACCCCCCTAAGGAGGAGCCACGATGACCGAATACCCATCACGACCGGGCTTCTTCGGTACCCCGCGTACCCGACGCGACCTCCTGCGGACCACCGGTGTCCTCGCCCTCGGGGCGGCGTTCGCCGGGCCGCTGGCCGCATGCGCGAGGGAGGAGGACGCCGGCCCGGGTGGCCTCGACGCGCCGCCGACCGGAGCCCCCGAGGAGACGTTCCGGGAACCGACCAGGAAGCTCTCCGGCGAGCTGAGCATCCTGCTGTGGAGCCACTTCGTGCCCAGCCACGACGACTGGTTCGACAGATTCGCGAAGGAGTGGGGTGACAAGGTCGGCGTCAAGGTCACCATCGACCACATCGACCAGGCCCAGATCCCCACCCGTATCGCGGCGGAGATTGCTGCCGGGCAGGGGCACGACCTGATCCAGTACATCGCGACCCTGTCGCAGTTCGAGCCGAGCGTGCTCGACATGAAGGACGTGACCGAGGAGGCCGTCAACCGTTACGGCACGCAGCTCGAGCTGTGCCGCAAGTCCAGCTTCAACCCGTCAACCGGCAAGTTCTACGCTTACTCGCCCGGCTGGGTGCCGGACCCGGGCAACTACCGCAAGTCGCTGTGGGAGCCGGTGGGCTTCCCGAACGGGCCGAGCACCTGGGAGGAGCTGCTCCAGGGCGGCGCGGAAATCAAGAAGTCCAAGGGCGTGCAGATGGGCCTGGGCATGTCCCAGGAGATCGACTCGAACATGGTGCTGCGCGGGCTCATGTGGTCCTTCGGCGCCTCCATTCAGGACGAGAACGAGAACGTGGTCATCAACTCGCCGGAGACCATCGCCGCCCTGGAGTTCATGGCCAAGCTGTTCAAGGACACGATGACCAACGAGGTCTTCTCCTGGAACGCGGCCAGCAACAACCAGGGCCTCATCGCCGGCAAGATGTCCTACATCGTCAACTCGATCTCGGCGTGGCGCACGGCGCAGGGCACCAATCCCGAGGTGGCCGATGACGTCTTCTTCACCCCCGCGATGAAGGGGCCTGCGGGCCAGCTCGCCGCGCAGCACGTCATGTACAACTGGATCGTCCCCAAGCACGCGAGGAATGCGGACGCGGCCAAGGAATTCCTGCTGCATTACACGGAGAACTACGCCGCCGCGACGTACGCGAGCAAGCTCTACGACTTCTGCGCGTTTGCCGACCGCACGCCGAACCTGGACGCGTGGCTGGCCAACGACCCGTTCGGCTCCAAGCCCGCCGACAAGCTGAAGCTGCTCACCGAGGCCACGAAGTGGAGCACGAACATCGGTCACCCCGGCCCGGCCAACACGGCCGAGGGTGAGGTCTTCAACACCTTCGTGATTCCGAACATGTTCGCCCGGGTCGCCCGCGGCGAGCAGACGCCCCAGGAATCGGTGGAGATGGCGGAGGCCGAGATCAAGGCGATTTTCGACAAGTGGCGGCAGCAGGGCCTGGTCGGCGGTCAGAGCTGACGGCGGGCTACCGAGCGACCGAGAGCGGAGGAGTTAGTTAGTGGCGGTCGTCGAGGTCAAGAACCTCATCAAGGAGTACGGGGGCGGCGCCGGCCGGCGCCCCCCCCCCGAACGCCGGGCCGGCCGCGCGGGCGCCCGCCGAG